>CALAZX010000084.1 GCA_937926555.1 uncultured Negativicutes bacterium
GCGGAAGAAGGGAGGTGCGGCTGTGGGCCAGCTGGAGCTTTTCATGGAATACCTGCAGGTGGAACTGGGCCTGTCGGAGAACACCCAGGCGGCGTACCGCCGCGACCTGGAGCTGTTCTGCAAGGCGCTGGGGATCAAGGAGGAAGGGCTGGCGGAAGTGACCCGGCCGGAGATTCTCAAGTACATCACCGGGCTGAAGCAGAAGGGCCGGGCGGCATCCACCATCGCGCGGAAACTGGCGGCCATCAAGGCTTTCTACCGTTTCATGCTGACGGAGGACTATATGGACCGGGACCCCTCGGAGGCGGTGGAGGCCGGCACCAAGGGGCTCCAGCTGCCGAAAGTCCTCAGCGAGGGCGAGGTGGAGGCGCTGCTGAAGCAGCCGGACCTGTCCACCCCGGAAGGCTGGCGGGACCGGACCATGCTGGAGATGCTCTACGCCACCGGCATGCGAGTGTCGGAGCTGGTGAACGCCCGCTGCGGCAGCGTGAACCTGCCCATGAAGTACGTGCTGGCCTTCGGCAAGGGCTCCAAGGAGCGGATTGTGCCTCTTGGCAGCGTGGCGGCGGAGTTCCTGGACACCTACATGGAGAAATACCGTCCCACTTTCATCCCCGACGACATGGAGAAGGATCCGGAGATCCTCTTCCTGGGGGAGGGAGGCGGCGGACTGACCCGGCAGCGGGTCTGGGAGATCGTCAAGGATTACGGCCGCAAGGCGGGGATCCGGCGGGACATCTCCCCCCATGTGCTGCGCCATTCTTTTGCCACACATTTGCTGGATAATGGAGCTGACCTGCGGAGTGTGCAGGAGATGCTGGGCCATGCGGACATATCCACCACCCAGATCTACACCCACCTGACCAACAAACGGCTCCGCTCGGTATACGAGAAAGCCCATCCCCGGGACTGAGGGGACGGAGACAAGCGGTCGGGACACCCGACGGAAAGATTGACGGAAAAATCGACGGAAACAACTGGAAGGAACGACAGACAGAGGATACGGGAGGCATCGGCGGATGAGTTCTTCGAAAAGAAACTCAGACAGAAAGAGAAAGGGCAGCGGAATCGGCGTGTTCCTGCTGGCCGTTTTGCTTGTGATTATCGCTGTGGCGGGAGCCGCAGGACTTTATTACGCTTCGGGCAAGAGCAAACCGAAGGATATCAGCGAAGGTACGGAACAGAGCTTTGACCTGATGGAAGAGTCGAAGACTGCCCATCGTACACTGGATGATATCCTTCTGGAGAAGAGCGCCGTCTGGCAGCTCCAGGACTCCGGGCGGGAAGAGGAGCGGGAAGAGCTCCCCAGATCCCGCAACGTGGTCACCTGGACGAAACGCAGCGTGGATGTGGGCGTGCCCGTATCCACGGACCTGGCGGGAGCGGCCCAGTGGATGAAAGAGAAACTGGAAGGCACGGACCTGAAAGTGGTCTCCGAAGGGGAGTCGAAGAAAGGCCGTTATGACGCCTGGAAAGTGGAAGTCGGCATCCAGGTGCTGGAAGGCAAGGACAAGGACGGCAAGGAACGGACCCGCCTTTTCGTCACCGACACGGTGCGCTTCTTCCACAACAGCAACCTCTCCGGCCGGGACAAGGACGTGAAAGCTTTGACGGAGACGGAGAAGAAGGAGCTGACGGAGGACAAGAAGCATCACGGCAAGCTGGCGGTGGTCATCGATGACTGCGGCTACAACAATGCCGCTCTCCGGACCCTCTTGGGGACGGACCTGCCCTTCACCTACGCCATCATCCCCTATAAACCGGGAAGCAGCGAGGCTCTGAGCCTGATCAGGAAGGCCGGGAAGACTCCGATCCTCCACCTGCCCATGGAGCCCATGAACGCCGCGGGCATGTCCGAGGAGAAGGCCCATACCGTGATGGTGGGCTCCAGCACCTCCGAGATGAAGAAAGTGGTGACCGATGCGCTGGACTCCCTGCCCGGCGTGGAAGGCTGCAACAACCACCAGGGCTCCCGGGCCACTTCGGACCCCAAGACCATGAAGACCGTGCTGGGCGTGCTGAAAAGCCGCGGCCTGTTCTTCTTCGACAGCCGCACCAGCTCCAAGACCGTGGGGATGGAGACGGCTCTCTCCATGGGAGTGCCCACCGCCAAGAACACCCTGTTCCTGGACAACGAGGCATCCGAGTCCGCTATCTACAACATGATCCAGCAGGCCATGGACCGTGCGGACGCCAACGGCAGCGCCATTGTCATCTGCCATGCCCGTCCCGTGACGGCGGCCACCTGGAAAAAGTACAAGGAGCGCATCGAGGCAAGCGGCATCCAGCTGGTGCCCTTGACCAGTCTGTTACAATAATAGTAGACAGAAGCCTGACTGAAGAGGCCGGAACGGCGTCAGTCCCGGACAGGGGACTGACAGGAGGCTGAGGACTGAAGCCAGGCTGAAATCATAGACAAAAGTCAGACAGAGCCGGGCAATCCGGCATTGATACAGGAGGTTTTACAATGACACCGGAAGAAGTCATGACAAAATACGAGAAATACATCAACCCCTCCGCCACCCGGCTGTTCCGTTTCATGGGACTGGCCAGCGTGGAGGGCCATGCGGAAGGCTGGACCATCACTGACACCGAGGGCACCGAGTTCATAGACTGCCTGGGCGGCTACGGCATGTTCGCCGTGGGCCACCGGAACCCGAAAGTGGTGGAGGCGGTGGACCGTGAGCTCCACGCCATGCCCATGTGCGGCAAGGTGCTCTTCAACGAGCCTGCCGCCCGTCTGGCGGAGAAACTGGCGGAGATCACGCCGGGGGACCTGCAGTACAACTTTTTCTGCAACAGCGGCACCGAGGCGGTGGAAGGCTGCCTGAAAGTGGCCCGTCTGGCCACCGGCCGCAAGAAGTTCGTGGCCGCCTCCAACGCGTTCCACGGCAAGACCTTCGGCTCCCTGACCGCCACCGGCCGCGACATGTACCGGGATCCCTTCAAGCCGCTGCTGGAAGGGTTCAGCCATGTGCCTTTCGGTGATATCAGAGCCCTGGAGGAGACCGTGGACGGGGAGACCGCCGCGGTGATCCTGGAGCCCGTGCAGGGAGAGGGCGGCATCATCGTCCCTCCCGCCGGCTATCTGAAAGCGGTGGAGGAGCTGTGCCACAAGAACGGCGCCCTGTTCATCGCTGACGAGGTGCAGACCGGCATCGGCCGTACCGGCACCTGGTTCGGCGTCAACGCCGACGACGCCCGTCCCGACCTGATGGCTGTGGCCAAGGCTCTGGGCGGCGGCGTGATGCCCCTGGGCTCCGTGATCGGCACGGAGGAGGCCTGGAAAGGTCTCATCGAGGCGCCTTTCCTGCACACATCCACTTTCGGCGGCGGCCAGATGGCCTGTGCGGCCGGCGTGGCCACCCTGGAGTTCATCGAGGAGGAGGACCTGCTCCGCCGCAGCGCCGAGACCGGCGCCTACTTCAAGAAGGGGCTGGAGGAGATCGCCAAGGATTATCCTTCCGTCATCCGTGAAGTCCGGGGCAGAGGCATGATGCTGGGCCTGGACCTGACCAAGGAGGGCGCCGGCGGCATGCTGATGGCCCTCATGATCACCAACCACATCATCGTGGCCTACACCCTGAACAACCCGAAAGTCATCCGCATCGAACCCCCGCTGACCATGCCGGTGAGCGTGGTGGACCATGTGCTGGAAGTGCTGCGTGACTGCGTGAAGCAGGTTGCCGAAGTAATCGAGGATTTATAAGGAGAGATAGAGATGCCGTTAGTGAAATCGGAGATCGTCATCCGTGGCGACAAACAGAAAATCTATGATGTGATCAAGGACATGCCGTCCTATCCCAAGTTCATGAAGGACCTGGTGAGCGTGGAGATCCTGGAGGAAGGGGACAACACCGACGTGTCCCACTGGGTATCCAATGTGGACGGCCGCAAGATCGTCTGGACCGAGCGGGACGTGTTCTACCCGGAAGAGTACCGCATCACCTACGCCCAGACCGAGGGCGACCTGAAACGGATGGAGGGCTCCTGGGAGATGGAGGACACGGAAGAGGGCGTGAAAGTGTCCCTGACCGTGGACTTCGAGTTCGGCATCCCCATGATCGCCGGACTGCTGAATCCCATCCTGAAACGGAAAGTGCGGGAAAACAGCGAAAATATGCTCCTGGCCGTGAAAGGACAAATTGAAAAATAGCCTCCGGTTTGATATAATAAAGAAATGTAAAGGAGACAACGACAAATGAGAACCGCGTTTTTGATGACACTGATGACGCTGCTGCTGGTCATGATCGGTGACTATATCGGCGGCGGACAGGGCATGATTCTGATGCTGATTTTCTCTGTCGGGATGAACTTCTTCACTTACTGGAACAGTGACAAGATGGTGCTGGCCCATTACCGGGCCCATCAGGTGGACGAGCAGTCCGCCCCGGCGCTGTACGGTATCGTGAAAGGACTGGCTGACAGAGCGCAGCTCCCCATGCCGAAAGTATATATTATCGACAGCGACGTTCCCAACGCTTTCGCCACCGGACGCAATCCGGAGCATGCGGCGGTAGCGGTGACCACGGCGCTGATGAACTACCTCTCCCCGGATGAGATCGAGGGTGTGCTGGGCCACGAGATGACCCATGTGAAGAACCACGATATCCTCATCAGCACGATTGCCGCCTCCATGGCCGGCATCATCACCACCGTGACCCGTTTCGCCATGGGGGTGGGCGGCGGCCGAGACAGAGAGAACAGCAATCCCATCGTGGGCATCCTGGTGCTGATCCTGGCGCCTATCGCGGCCATGATCATCCAGCTGGCGGTATCCCGCAGCCGGGAGTACAAAGCGGATGAGGGCGGCGGCCGTCTCTGCGGCAACCCCGACCATCTGGCGGACGCCCTGGCGAAAATCGAGAACTACGCGTCCTATCGGACCATGGACACGGCCACTGAGGCCACGGCCCATATGTTCATCATCAACCCCTTCAGCGGCAAGAACCTGAAGAGCCTCTTCAGCACCCATCCCTCGACGGAGGAGCGGATCATGCTGCTGCGCAGACAGGCCGAGGAGATGCGTCTCCGGGGCGAGCTGAAAGCCTGAGCGGGCTGATGGCGCCATGCAAGGCGCGACAAGCTGTAACGGTTATTCTTCCGTCAACCAGACGGAAAAATTATAAAAAGTATAAGAATCAAAGGAGAGAATAACATGCTGGAAAAATCTTTAGTATTAGTAAAACCCGATGGCGTAAGAAAACATCTGATTGGTGAGATCATCGGCCGCTTCGAACGCCGCGGTCTGAAAATCTCCGCTCTGAAAATGCTGGTTATGACCAAAGACATGGCCAAATATCACTATGCTGAGCATGTTGACAAACCGTTCTTCCCCGAACTGGAAGCATTCATCACCGGCGGTCCGCTGGTAGCTATGGTTGTTGAAGGCGAGAACGCTATCAAAGCCATCCGCACCATGATGGGCGTTACCGACCCCGTAGAATCCACCCCGGGTTCCATCCGCGGCGACTTCGCTCTGGACAAAGGCGAGAACGTGATCCACGGTTCCGACAGCCCCGAAGCTGCTGAACGCGAAATCAAAAACTTCTTCTCCGCAGAAGAGATTTTCTAATCTGAAATGGGCTCAGGCAGCATCCGCTGTGCTGGGCCTTTTTTGCAAAAAGCCGGAACAATCAGCCCGGGACGCCACTCTCATCCGGATTCTTCCGTGAGGGGGCGGGAATATGCCCCATGCCACCGGAATCCGGCCGCGGAGCTGAGCGGAACGGCTGGACGGCAGGATACGCCTGCCTCCGTCTATATGAAAGACCTGATAAAAGGAGGAATGTATTGTGAAGAAAGCTGCTGTTTATACCCGTACCGGCGACAAAGGAAGCACCAGTCTGTACACCGGCGAGCGCGTTTCCAAATGCTCCCTGCGTGTGGAGGCCTACGGCTCCATCGACGAGATCAACTCCGCCCTGGGCCTGGCCCGTGCCACCGCAACCCGGGAGGATGTGCGTGAGACCATCTTCTCCGTGCAGAAGCTCCTGAGCCTGCTGATGGCTGACGTCGCCAGCCTGAACCTGCCGGAACCCTATATCAAGGAAGAGCATGTGAAACTGTTCGAGGACACCATCGACCGTTTCGACAGCATGCTCCAGCCGCTGAGCCATTTCCTCACCCCCGGCGACTCCCTGAGCAACGCCGCGCTGGATGTGGCCAGAACCACTGCCCGCCGCGCCGAGCGCAACCTGCTCCGTCTCAACGAGGAGGAGCCTCTGAACCCGCTGCTGCTGCAGTGCGTGAACCGCCTCTCCGACCTGTGCTTCATCATGGGCCGCGTGGAGACCGAGGTGAAAGAATAAAATCAGCCCGGGACCGGGCGGTGTGACGGTAGGGGATTCCGCGATGCCGGTATGACGGCGGAAGCCATGATGACCGCACACGCGGCGCCTCCCTGATGCATTTCATAGTGGAATGCTGTGAAAAAATCGTGACATCCTGTGTCCCATGCAGCTGGAAAAAGAACAGATAGAGAGCCGGGAAGGGCGGAAAACCCTTGCCGGACCGCAGACGGCGGCTTTCCTTCCGGGGAGAGCCGCCGTTTCAACTTGGATTTGTCTTTTACCGGCTTTTATAGTAGAATAAGGAATGGAAAAGTTTGAACAGGTGCGGTGGATGCGTCCATCGCTTAAAAGGGAATACCGGTGCGAATCCGGAGCAGTCCCGCTACTGTGACAGGGAGCCGTCCGCAACATGCCATTGGGTCATACCGAGAAGGCGCGGAAGAGGCGATGAACTGGAGCCAGGAGACCTGCCTGAAGAGGGAACCATCGTACCTACGGGAGATAGGGAAGTGGCTTGTTCAGGCACATACGCAGGTTGTCTCTTTATGCGGAGATGACCTGTTTTTTTGTTTTGGAAAGGAGATAACCGGATGAGTGCCAAAGCCAGAATTGTGCTGGTGCTGGGGGGAGCCCGCAGCGGAAAAAGCGCATTCGCGGAGAAATATGTATTGCATGCCGGCAGCCTGTGCGGCTATATCGCCACAGCCGAAGTGCTGGACGAGGAGATGGCCGAGCGGGTCAGGATGCACCGGAGGAGAAGAAGTAAGCGATGGATAACCTTTGAGGCCCCGTACGAGGCGGAGACGGTTTTCCCGGAGGCCGCCAGACGCACCGACGCCATCCTCTTCGACGACATCACCATCTATGTCTGCAACCTGCTGTACGGCAAGGGGGCCCCGGAAGGGACCTGCGAGGAGAGGGGTATGGTCATCTGGAAGAAGATCCAGAAACTGCTC
>CALAZX010000085.1 GCA_937926555.1 uncultured Negativicutes bacterium
AAAGGCGCACGGAACTGCGGAAGCCCATGACGGCGGCCCCGTGCATCCGCGGACCGCGGTGACATGAAGATACAGAATGGTGCCGGACAGGCGCCTCATGAGATAGATAGAGAAACAAGGAGAGGGACGAGTTGAAGAAAGAGAGACTGGTGGTCATCCTGGGACCCACCGCCACAGGCAAAAGCCATTGCGGCATCCAGCTGGCCCGTCGTTTTGACGGGGAGATCATCTCCGGGGACAGCATGCTGGTCTACCGGCAGATGGATATCGGAACGGCCAAACCGGACAAGGAGGAGCTGGCGCTGGTGCCCCACCATCTGGTGGACATCCTGCCGCCGGACGCCGAGTTCAGTGTGGTGGACTTCAAGGAGCGGGCCGCGTCGCTGATAACGGAGATCAACGGACGGGGGAAGCTTCCCTTCCTGGTGGGCGGCACGGGGCTCTACGTGAAGGCGCTGCTGGAGGATTACCAGTTCAACCGGGTGGAGGGGGACGACCCTCTGCGCCGGGAGCTGGAGGAGTTCGCCGCGGAGAAGGGCAACGAGGCGCTGCATGAGCGGTTGCGTCAAGCGGACCCGGAAGCGGCGGAACGGCTCCATCCCAACGACCTGCGCCGGGTGGTCCGGGCCCTGGAATCGGCGCTGAAAGGGGAGACTGTCTCCCAGGAGGCCGCCGTGGAGCCGGTCTATGACGTGACGGTCTTCGGTCTGTCCATGGAGCGGGAGTTCCTCTACGAGCGGATCAACCTGCGGGTGGACCGGATGCTGGAGCAGGGGCTGGAGGACGAGGTGCGGAAGCTGATGGCCGCCGGCCTGACCCGGGACCACCTGTCCATGAAGAGTCTGGGATACCGCCAGATGGCGGAATACCTGGACGGACTCTGCGACTACGACACCATGGTGGACAACATCAAGAAGGGCACCCGGCATTTCGCCAAGCGCCAGATCACCTGGTACAAGAAGATGCCCTATGTCCGCTGGTTCAATGTGGACCGGGACCTGGACTACGGCAAAATCGTGGACGCCATGGCGGTTCAGCTTGTGGAAAGCGGCGAAATGTTGTAGAATTTAATTTGTAATGCGCCGGGACGGAGATTTCCGGTTCCGGCAGGGTGAAAGTATGCACTGATACAGGAGAGATAACCATGAACACGAGCAATACGAGAACCACAATGAATCTGCAGGACAGTTTTCTGAACCATGTACGCAAGGAGAGCCTGCCGGTCGTGATCTATCTGGTGAACGGCTTCCAGATCCGCGGACTGGTACGGGGTTTTGACAATTTCACCGTGATTATGGAGAATGACGGCAAGCAGCAGCTTGTCTACAAACATGCCATCTCCACCATCGCGCCGGTCAGCAACATCACCATCATGCAGCCGGAGAAGCGGGACTGAAAAAAGAGAGAATGAGAAGGAAA
>CALAZX010000086.1 GCA_937926555.1 uncultured Negativicutes bacterium
CCGGAAAAAAGAAGACATAAGTACCATGTGGTGATCAGGGCCGGGGGCGGGGGCACGGTGTCCCTTCCCGGCCGGGCCCCATGTCCCAGGGCGCTGGCGGAGCTGAACGGCCGGCGCCTCTTAGATTATATGCTGGATGCCGTGGAGGAGAGCTCCCGGCTGGCGGATGTGGTCCTGGTGACCGCCTCCGGCCAGGCGGAGGCCTTCCGGCAGGTGGAGGGACTCCAGGTGGCTGTCTGTGACGGCACCATGCCGGAGACGGCCTATGCCGGTGTCCGCTTCCTGCGGGAGAAGTACGGGGACGGCGTGACCCATGTGGTGACCCTCTGCGACGACCTGCCCTTCCTCACCGGGGAGGCCCTGGACGACTTCGTGGAGAAAGCGGAGAAGCTGGAGGCCGACGGGGTCTACGCACTGGTGCCCCAGGCGGACTGCCTGGCTCAGTACCCCACCCTGCGACGGACCTTCTTCCCCCTGAAGGAAGGACGGTTCACCGGCGGCAACGTGTCCCTGGTGTCCGTGGATGTGTTCCCCGGCTGTATCGGCAAGATCAACCAGGTCTTCGCCATGCGGAAAAAGCCGGCGAAGCTGGCGGGCTGGCTGGGCATCGGCTTCATCCTGAAGTTCGTCTTCCGGCGGCTGGGACTGCCGGACATCGAGAGCCGGCTCCACAATCTGTTCGGTCTCACCGGCCGGACCGTGATCACCTCCTACGCCTCCATCGGTACGGACATCGACCATCCGGAGGAGTGGAAGGAAGCGGAGAAATACCTGCGCCGCCGCGAAGAAGAAAACGCTGGCCGCTGAGAAGCTTGCGGAAGGCAAGTGGAGTGGAAGTGAACCCCGGTGGAGCTCAGGCAAAACAGCTAAAAAGTAAGCAAGTGGAAACGCTATTATATGTAATAAAAAAGGAAGAAGTGCGCGGGATCCGCGCATGAAGGGAGAAATCTGGAATGGCAAAACTGACTGCGATTATTCTGGCTGCGGGAAAAGGCACCCGCATGAAATCCAAACTGCCCAAGGTGCTGCACAAGGTAGGCGGCCACCCCATGGTGGAGCACGTGCTGGACGCCGCTGACGCGGCAGGCTGCACCGACAGCGTGGTTGTCATCGGCCATGGTGCCGAGCTGGTACGGGGCGTGGTGGAGAACCGGGCCCGCATCGTGCTCCAGGAGGAGCAGCTGGGCACCGGGCATGCGGTGCTCCAGGCGGAGGAGGCCCTGAAGGACTTCAAGGGCACCGCCATGATCCTCTGCGGCGACACACCCCTGCTGGAAGGGGAGGAGCTGAGACGGTTCTATGAGGCCCATGTGGCTTCCGGCGCCGCCGCCACCGTGATGACCGCACACATGGACAACCCCTTCGGCTACGGCCGCATCCTCCGGGATGAGAAGGGCGATGTGGCAGGCATCGTGGAAGAGAAGGACGCCACTCCGGAACAGAAGGAAATCACGGAGATCAACACCGGCATCTACTGCGTGGAGACCCCGCTGCTGTTCGAAGTGATCCATACCCTGGGCAATAACAACGCACAGGGCGAGTACTACCTCACCGACGTGCTGGCCAAGGTCAACGAGATGGGCCTGAAGGCCGGCGGCGTGATGACAGACGACAGCGAGATGATCCTGGGTATCAACTCCCGCCGTCAGCTGGCCGAGGCGGAAGGCGTGATGCGCCGCCGCATCCTGGACCGCCTGATGGATGAGGGCGTCACCGTGATGGATCCCGCCAGCACTTTCGTGGAGAAGACGGTGACCGTGGGAGCGGACACCATCCTCTATCCCTACACCTGGCTGGAAGGGGAGACCCATATCGGCGGGGACTGCGAGATCGGTCCCAACGTGCGGATGACTAACGTGGAAGTTGGCGACGGCTGCCATATCCAGTTCACCTACGCCCATGACTGCGTGGTGAAACCGGAAGTCACCGCAGGCCCCTATGTGCATCTCCGTCCTGACACCGTGGTGGAGCGCAAGGTGAAGATCGGCAACTTCGTGGAGATCAAGAACTCCAACGTGGGCGAAGGCACCAAGCTGCCCCATCTGCAGTACATCGGCGACAGCGACATCGGCAAGAACGTGAACATGGGCTGCGGCTGCATCACCGTCAACTACGACAGCAAGTTCAAGCACCGCACCGTCATCGGCGACAACGCCTTCGTTGGCTGCAACAGCAACCTGGTGGCGCCGGTGGAAGTGGGCCCCGACACCTACATCGCCGCAGGCTCCACCATCACCAAGGACGTGCCGGCTGACGCGCTGGGCGTGGGCCGTGCCCGCCAGACCAATATCAAAGGCTGGGCCAAGTCCTATAAAGAGAAGCTGGAACGCCAGGCGGAAGAGAAGAAATAAAATCTTATTGCTATCCATTCCGAATAATGTACACGGAAAATACGGCTTTCTGTAATAAAATTTACAAGTTTTGAAAAAAGACTTGTTTATCATCGATGGTTTGTTATATACTGGACAGAGAAAATTTTGGAGCCCTTGCTCCGGGAAAAGAATTTTGGAGGGAATAACTCATGCTGGCAGATGAAGACAAATTTAGAATTTTTACTGGTAACGCAAACCCGGATCTCGCCCGGGAAATCGCTGCTTACCTGGGAACTACCGTAGGCGATGCGGTAATCAACCGTTTCAACAACGGAGAAGTTCAGGTTATGATTAACGAGAGTGTCCGTGGTAAGGATATCTTTATTGTCCAGCCCACCTGCGGCCCCAGCGTTAACGACAACGTGATGGAACTGCTGATCATGGCTGACGCGTTCAAACGCGCTTCCGCAAGCCATATCACCGCTGTTATCCCCTATTACGGCTATGCCCGTCAGGACCGCAAGGCCCGCGGCCGCGAGCCTATCACCGCGAAACTGATGGCAGACCTGCTGGTATCCGCCGGTATCACCCGCGTGGTTACCATCGACCTGCACGCCGCACAGATCCAGGGCTTCTTCAACATCCCTCTGGACCATATGCCCGCGGCACCGGTACTGGCCGACTATATCAAACAGAAGAACCTGAAGGACATGATCGTGGTATCTCCCGACCTGGGTGGCGTAAGCCGCGCCAGAATCATCGCGGAGCGTCTGAACTGCGGTCTGGCCATCATCGACAAACGCCGTCCTGAACCTGGCGTAGCCGAGGTTATGAACCTGATCGGCAGTGTGAAGGACAAAGTGGCCATCATGGTGGACGATATGGTCGACACCGCAGGCTCTCTGACCGAAGGTGCACGCGCACTGAAGAAACTGGGCGCGAAAGAGATCTACGCTTGCTGCACCCATCCCATTCTGACGGATCCGGCAATCTCCCGTATCTCTCAGTCTGACATCACGGAACTGGTGGTTACCAACACGATTCCACTGCCTCCGAACAAGAAACATCCGAAAATCAAAGTGCTGTCCATCGCCCCCATCCTGGCGGAGACCGTGCTGCGCATTTTCAACGACTGGTCTGTAAGCCAGCTGTTCGAGGATTCCAAGAACTAAAAAATCAGGAGGCTTGCCCTGCCAGGGGCAAGCCTTTTTTTCTTTTTTTGACGGAATTGCCGATGCAGGATAAAATGGAAAAGACGGCAAAAAACAGAAATCCGGTGTCGGAGCTGCCGTACTATCAGAAAAAAGAATGAAGGAATCGGAATGAGAATACTCTATACTCTCGGCGTCCTCTGCTGTCTGGCCGCGGTGGCCCTGTGGCTGGGACGTTTCGGGAAAATAACAAAACGGCGTGCGGTGATCGTGGCCTTCTCCTGCCTGCTGGCGGGAGCCGGCGGACTGCTGGTGGCGGTGCTCCCCACCGGGGACGCCTACGGCACCACGGTGACCACCCTGCCGGAACTGCGGCAGGTGGTAGGCACGGTGCCTGTCGGAGCGGAGAAGCCTGTAACCCCCGGGGAAAAGACGGCGGGTGCCAAGGCCGGAACGGCGGGAAGCGGCGCAACTGCCGGTGCTGTGAGGAAACAGGTGGCCCTGACCTTTGACGACGGGCCCTACCCGCCCTACACCCGGGAGCTGCTCCAGGTGCTGAGGCAGAAGAAGGTCCATGCCACTTTCTTCCTGGTGGCCTCCCAGGCTTCCCGGTATCCGGAGCTGGTGCGCCAGATCAAGGCGGACGGCCATACCATCGGGCTCCACGCCTATTACCACCGGGATTTCCTGAAGTTGGACACCCGGGAGAAGGCCAATGACCTGAGCCGCGGGAAATACGTGCTTCAGATCATTACCGGGGACACGCCCCGGTTCTGGCGTCCCCCTCACGGCTTCCGTGACAGGGACGTGATGGACGTGGCCGCGGAGAAGGGGCTGACTGTGGTGAACTGGTCCGTGATCCCACGGGACTGGACCGGCATCAGCAGCGACGAGATTGTCAGCAGGGTGATGGACACGGTGCAGCCGGGGTCCATCGTGCTGCTCCATGACGGGGACAGCCCTTATTACGAAGCCAGCCGCAAACCCACTGTGGATGCGGTGCCGGTGCTGATCGACCGGCTGCGGGCGCAAGGCTATGAGATTGTTTCACTGGAGGAAGGACTGAAAGAATGAAGATAATCGCAGGTTTAGGAAATATCGGCAGGGAGTATGAGAACACCCGCCACAATATCGGTTTCATGGTGGCGGACGAGCTGGCCCGCCGCTGGAATCTGGACAGTGACTGGCGCACCAACCGGGATGCGGAGTACGTCGAGTACCGCATGCCGGAGAAGGTGATCCTGCTGAAACCCACCACATACATGAATCTCAGCGGCAACGCCGTGGGAGCCTGGGCCCATTTCTACAATGTGGACCCGGAGGACGTGGCCATCATCCACGACGACATGGACCTGCCGGTAGGCAGTCTGCGGATCCGGAAGAAAGGGTCCAGCGGCGGCCACAACGGCATCAAATCCATCATCAGCTGCCTGGGGACGGACCAGTTCCCCCGTTTCCGGGTGGGCATCGGCCATCCGGCCCACGCCCAGCAGGCCGTGATCAGCCATGTGCTGCAGCGGTTCCAGGGGGAGGACAAGGAGACCATCGACGAGGCGGTGTCCCGCATGGCGGACGCCCTGGAGCTGTGGCTGAAGGGCGACATCGACAAGGTGATGCAGCGGTACAACACCAAGGGCAAGACCGCGAAAAAGAAGAAGGCTGCCGCCGAGGCGGCCAAGAACGGCAAAGACGGCGCTGACGCCGGCGCCGGCAAGGACGTGAAAGGCGCCGGCGACGGGGCTGACCTGTCCGGCGCGAAGGACCGCGGATGACCGGGGGAATGGCGGGGAAAGGCAACCTGAAGGGCCACATCATCATCATCGCCACCATGCTGGCGTGGGCCATGACCTTCATCGCCACCAAGACGCTGCTGGTGACCTTCAGCCCCATCGAGATCCTTGCCATCCGGTTTGTCATCGGCTATCTGGGCCTGTGGGCCCTGTGCCCCCGGTGGGTGCCTTTCCGCAGCGCGAAAGAGGAGGGGACCATGGCTCTGGCGGGTTTCCTGGGCATCACCCTGTACTTCCTTCTGGAGAACGTGGCGCTGCAGTACACCCAGGCGGCCAATGCGGGGATCATCGTCTCCGTGGGGCCCGTGTTCACGGCGCTGGTGTCCACCTTCTTCTTCGGCAGGAAGGGTGTCATCACCCGGCCCCTGGTCATCGGCTTCCTGTTGGCCATGGTGGGCCTGGGGCTGGTGAACTTCAGCAGCGTGACGGAGCTGCAGCTGAACCCCAAGGGCGATCTGCTGGCCCTTCTGGCGGCGCTGACCTGGGCCTTCTACTCCAATGTGGTGGAGAAGACCGGCAGCTTCGGCTACTCTGTCTTCCTGGTGACCCGGAGAACCTTCTTCTACGGGCTTCTTCTCATGCTCCCCTTCGTGTGGGGCATGGGCTTCGACGTGACCCTGGCGGAACTGCTGATGCCGAAGAACCTGGGCTGCATGCTGTTCCTGGCCCTGGGGGCATCCACCCTCTGCTTCGCCAGCTGGAACTACGGCGTGAAGATGCTGGGCCCTGTCACCAGCAGTCTCTACCTTTATATGCAGCCGGTGTTCACCATCATCGCCTCTGTGGTGATCCTCCATGAGACGGTGACCCGGACCGCCGGAATCGGTATCGGACTGACCCTGGCGGGCCTGCTGGTATCCTCCCGGAAAGGGAGCTGAGACCGGGGCGCGGCAACGTGCCGCGGCTCCCGTCCACAGGGACAGGAGAGAGCGGTTCTGAAGACAAAATAAGTTCATATATTCCACTTGCACATAAATTTAGAGTGTGTTACAATATTCAAGCGTTAATGTCGGGAAATATTGACGCGAATAAAAGAGAGGTGCTTACACATGAAAGAGAACATTCATCCGAAATTTCACACTGATTGCAAAGTAACTTGCGGTTGCGGCAACACCTTCACCACCGGTTCCATCAAACCGGAACTGCGCGTGGACGTATGCAGCAAATGCCATCCTTTCTACACCGGCCCGCAGCGTAACATGGCTGCTCGCGGTCGTATCGAAAGATTCAACAAACGTTACAACGTTGAAAGCAAATAATTTTACAATCATGACTACAGCAGAGCCTAGGCTCTGCTGTAGTTGTATACGGACCTTTTTCCGAGAGAAGAAGGCTTGCGGCTAGAGAAACAAGAATCTCCGGCTGCCGCGATGAATAAGTTCAACGGTATGGTTGAATAGGAGATAATATTATGGAGAAAAGACCGAATATAGGTGGACAGGCGGTAATTGAAGGCGTGATGATGCGCGGTAAGGAGAAAGTGGCTGTGGCTGTGCGCAAAGCCGACGGCAGCATCGACGTGGACGTGAATCCCGTCAACAGCATCTCCGACCGGTATCCCATCCTGAAGAAGCCCCTGCTCCGCGGCGTGGTGGCGCTGGTGGAATCCCTGGTGATGGGCATGAAGGCCCTGAGCCGTTCCGCACAGATCTCCGGCGACGCCGACGAGCAGATGGACAGCAAGGAGATGGCCATGACCATCGCTGTCTCCGTGGTGCTGGCCGTGGTGCTTTTCATCATCATCCCCACCTGGTCCATGCATTTTCTGAAGGCCTGGACGGATAACAGCGTTCTGCTGAACCTGGCGGAAGGCTTTATGCGCATGGGCATTTTTCTGGCGTATATCGCTGGTATCTCCTCTATGGAGGATATCCAGCGCGTTTTCAAGTATCACGGTGCGGAGCACAAGACGATTTTCACCTACGAGTCCGGCAAGCCCCTGACGGTGGAGAATGTCCGGGAATTCCCCCGGCTGCATCCCCGCTGCGGCACCAACTTCCTGATGATCGTCATGCTCATCAGCATCTTCATCTTCGCCTTCCTGGGCTGGCCCAATCTGTTTGAGCGGATTCTGTCCCGTGTGCTCCTGATGCCCGTTGTGGCAGGGGTGAGCTACGAGATCATCCGTTTCGCGGGCAAGCACGACGACAATCCCCTGGTGCACCGGATGATCATGCCGGGACTGCTGCTGCAGAAACTCACCACCCGGGAGCCGGACGACGAGATGATCGAGGTGGCCATCGCCTCTGTGAAGGCTGTCATCCCTCCCGAGGAGGGGACCGCCGTGGCCATGGAAGTACCCATGGAGGTGGCCATGCCGGCGGAGATGCCGGAAACGGTTTCCGTGGAGAAAAACGGGAAGACCGCGGAGGCGTCTTCAATCTGACCCTGATATGGGGTATAATGGATAAAACAGCAAGGAACAGGTGTTATAAGTATGTTGGAGAAACTGCATGCCCTGGAGGAGAAATTCCTCGACCTGGAGGCGAAGCTTTCCGACCCGGAGATCATCGCCCAGCAGGACAAGTGGCTGAAATACACGAAAGCTCATGCGAAGCTGCAGGACATCATCACAGTCTTCCGTGAGTACAAAGAGAAAAAAGAGGTCTATGACGGTGACCTGGAGCTGATCGAGGCCAACGAGGACCCGGAGCTGGTGGAGATGGCCAAGGAGGAAGCCCTGGCCCTGAAACCGGAACTGGCGGACTACGAGGAGCGGCTGACGGTGCTCCTGATGCCTTCCGACCCCAAGGACGAGAAGGATGTCATCATGGAGATCCGCGGCGGTGCCGGCGGCGACGAGGCGGCCCTTTTCGCAGGGGTCCTGTTCCGCATGTACACCCGCTACGCCGAGGACCGGGGCTGGAAAGTGGAGATCATGGACAGCAACGCCACGGAGCTGGGAGGCTTCAAGGAGGTTGTCTGCCAGATCACCGGCAACGGTGTCTACGGCCGTCTGAAACACGAGAGCGGCGTGCACCGTGTGCAGCGCGTCCCGGAGACCGAGTCCCAGGGCCGCATCCACACCTCCACCTGCACGGTGGCGGTACTTCCCGTGGCGGAAGAGGTGGATGTGGAGATCAACCCGGCGGACCTCAGAATCGACACCTACCGTGCCGGCGGCGCCGGCGGACAGTACGTCAACAAGACGGAGTCCGCAGTCCGCATCACCCATCTGCCCACAGGCATCGTGGCCCAGTGCCAGGATGAGAAATCCCAGCTGAAGAACCGGGAGAAGTGCATGATGGTGCTGCGCTCCCGCATCCTGGAACAGGCCCAGGAGGAGCAGCAGCAGGCGGAAGCGGCGGAGCGCAAGAGTCAGGTGGGCACCGGCGACCGCAGCGAGCGCATCCGGACCTACAACTATCCCCAGGGGAGAGTGACGGACCACCGGATCGGACTGACACTGCACAAGCTGGAGGCCGTGCTGGACGGCGATATGGACGACCTGCTGAATCCGCTGCTGGCCACCGGACAGAGCAAGAAACTGCAAGAGGTAAAGTAGGCTGATACAATGGCAGAAGCAATGGTTTGGACCGTTAACAAAATATTGAAATGGACAGAGCAGTATTTCGCGGGCAAGGGGCTGGAAAGCCCCCGGCTGGACGCCGAAATACTGCTTTGTGATGTCTTGAAGTGCCGCCGCATCGACCTTTATATGCGGCTGGGCCAGCCCCTGGTGAAAGAGGAGCTGGACCTGTACCACGACTATGTGGTGCGCCGCGCCGGCTGGGAGCCCCTGGCCTATATCCTGGGCAGCAAGGCTTTCCTGCTATGGGACTTCAAGGTGAACAGCGATGTGCTGATCCCCCGGCCGGAGACGGAGCTGCTGGTGGAGAAGCTGGTGCACTGTCTGACCGGGAAGACCCTGGTGCAGATGGAGCATGAGGCTTTCTGGCGGAAGAAAGCGGCCGCGGAGGACATCCCCCTGGAGGCCACCGCGGTGAAGCAGGTGGCGGCGGATGACTCCTGGCAGCGGCCGGAGGAGCCCCGTATCCTGGATATCGGCACCGGCAGCGGGGCCATCATCCTGTCTCTGCTGGCGCTGCTTCCCGATGCCACCGGCGTGGCGGCGGACATCTCCGGGGGAGCCCTGGCGGTGGCCCGGGAGAACCGGGAGCTGCTTGAGGTGGCGGAGTCCCGGGTCGATTTCCGCACCACCGATGTGTGGAGCGGCATCCGTCCCGACGAGCGGTTCCATGTGGCGGTGTCCAACCCGCCCTACATCCCCGACGATGTGGTGAGGACCCTGGCCCCCGACGTGCGGAAGGAGCCTGTAGGGGCTCTGGCCGGCGGCGCCGACGGACTGGATATCTACCGCCGTATCGCGGCGGGACTGCCCGCCCATCTGCGGCCGGACGGACTGGCCGCCTTCGAGGTGGGAATCGGACAGGGGGAGGCCGTGGCCGCCCTCTGCGCGGCGCAGGGACTGACTGTCACCGCCGTGTGCGACGACTATGCGAAGATAGACCGGATGGTGTTCGCGGCAAGACCGGAATCACCGCTGGCTGAATGGATAAAACAGCTGAACGAGCTGCCGAAAGTGAAGGAGGAGGAACCTGATGACGGACACGAAATTCTGGGATCTGAGGAAGAATCCTGACACGGCCATCAAGGCGGCCGCGAAATATATCGCCGCCGGCGAGGTGGTGGCTTTCCCCACGGAGACGGTCTACGGACTGGGTGCGGACGGCCTGAACGGCAGTGCTGTGAGCAAGATTTTCGCGGCCAAGGGGAGACCTGCGGACAATCCGCTGATCCTCCACGTGGCTGACAGGAAGGACCTGGACCGGCTGGCATCGGAGCTCTCCGCCAACGCCAAGGCCCTGGTGGACACCTTCTGGCCGGGCCCTCTCACCATCGTGGTGAAGAAGGCGGACAACATCCCCGACGAGGTCACCGCCGGCCTGGACACGGTGGCGGTGCGCATGCCCTCCCATCCGGTGGCGGCGGCCCTCATCCGTGAGTCCGGCTGCCCCATCGCGGCGCCCAGCGCCAACATCTCCGGCAAGCCCAGCCCAACCAACGCCCAGGACGTGGCGGAGGACATGATGGGCAAGATCGCCGGCATCCTGGACGGCGGCAACTGCGGTATCGGCGTGGAATCCACCGTGGTGGACACCACCACCCCGATTCCCGTGATCCTGCGTCCAGGCGGCATCACCCGGGAGATGCTGGAGGAGCGGCTGGGAGCGGTGGACATCGACCCGGCCCTCAACGGGAACCCGGCCCTCCGGCCCAAGGCTCCCGGCATGAAATACCGGCACTATGCGCCTTCCGCCCCCATGTACATCTATGAGGGAAGCGACGCATCCGCCTGCCTGGTGGACGCGGTGGCCCGTGCCCAGGAGCAGAAGCTCCGTATCGGCGTCCTCTGCGACGACGCCACCCTGCGGAAAATCCGCAACTCCACCCCGGAGACCCTGATCATGAGCTGGGGCGAGGGGAAATTCGACCTGGCGGAGCATCTCTACGAGCGTCTCCGCGAGTTCGACCGGTTCCGCCCCGAGGTGATCATCGGCATGGGCGTGGACGAGAGCGGCCTGGGACTGGCCGTGATGAACCGGATGCGCAAATCCGCCGGCTTCCACATCCTGTGGGCTGAAAATGGGCGTATTTCTGTAAAAAGCGGTACAAACTTCCCGCCGTTTATGTTAGAATAAATTAGATATATATAAGAAAAGATACTGGGCGGAGCAGGCTTCTGGACCGGTAGGCTTTTCCGGATTTTCGGAGACGGCGGGACTGTTTCCTGTAGGAGGAACTGGTATGAAAATTGCGATTGGCAGCGATCATGGCGGAATTCATCTGAAGACCGGCCTGAAAAAATATCTGATGGACAAAGGCATCGAGGTCCTGGACTGCGGCACATACACCGAGGAGTCCTGCGACTACCCCGATATCGCGGAGAAAGTCTGCGGCAAGATCACCGGCGGTGAGGTGGAGAAGGGCATCCTGATCTGCGGCACCGGCATCGGCATCTCCATCGCGGCGAACAAGTGCAAAGGCATCCGCGCCGCACTGTGCTGTGATGTGTATTCCGCGGAGAAGAGCCGTGAGCACAACGACGCCAACGTGCTGTGCATGGGCGAGCGTGTGACCGGCCCCGGCCTGGCTGAGCGGATCACCGACGCCTGGCTGGACATGGACTTCGCAGGCGGCCGCCATGCCCGCCGTGTGAACAAGATCATGGCCCTGGAGGACTGAGTAGAGACATGAACCTGGAACAGCTTGAGGAACAGCTGCATAGCGCGCTGGAGGAGCTGGTGGAGAAAGCCGCTCCCGCCCGGAACCAGATCCTGGTGATGGGCTGCAGCACCAGCGAAGTGCTGGGGGAGACCATCGGCACAGCCGGATCCCCGGAGACCGCCCGTGTCATCGTGGGCACCGCCCGCAAGGTGGCGGCGGACCACGGACTCTATCTGGCGGTGCAGTGCTGCGAGCACCTGAACCGCGCCCTGGTGGTGGAACGGGAGATGCTGGAACGCTATCCTCTCCTGGAGGAGGTCACCGTCCGCCCCGTACCCGAGGCGGGAGGTTCCGTTGCGGCCACGGCTTATGAGCTATTTGAGGACCCTGTGGTGGTGGAGCGCATCTCCGCCCATCTGGGAATCGATATCGGCGACACACTGATCGGGATGCACCTGAAGAGGGTGGCTGTCCCCGTGCGCCTCGCCACACGCTGCGCCGGCAACGCCCGGATCACCGCGGCGCGCACCCGTCCGCCCCTGATCGGCGGGGAACGGGCCCGTTACTGAGACCGGATATCCGGCCGGAAGAACGGCATACTGCGGTTTGCCACCGCTCTGATACATTGACGATATAGAAGAAGAGACGATTCAAGGAGGAATCACAATATGAAAGTACACGTAGTAGACCATCCGCTGGTTGCGCATAAACTGACTATGATGCGTGATGAGAACTGTAACAGCAAGAATTTCCGGGAATTACTGGACGAGATTGCATCTCTCATGACGTATGAAGTGACCAAAGACTGGAAGACCACCCCCATCAGAGTGAAGACCCCGCTGGAAGAGACTGACGGCGTGAAACTCACCGATGAAGTGACCATCATCCCCATCCTGCGCGCAGGCCTGGGTCTGATGAACGGTGTGCTGCGGATGATCCCCCACGCTCATGTAGGCCATATCGGCATGCACCGCAACCCGGTGACCCATGAGCCGGAGGAATACTACTGCGGTCTGCCCAAGCAGATGGACGCCAAATGCATCGTGGTTGACCCGATGCTGGCAACCGGCGGTTCCGCCGCAGCGGCCATCAGCCTGCTGAAGGAGAAAGGCCTGAAAGACATCTGCCTGATGGTGCTGGTAGCGGCTCCCGAAGGCGTTGAGGCCTTGAACCGCGAGCATCCGGACGTGGAGATCTACACCGCATCCGTAGACCGCCAGCTGGATGACCGGGCTTACATCCTGCCGGGTCTGGGCGACGCCGGCGACCGTGTATTCGGCACCCTGTAAGACTGATTCCCCGCGAAACTGAACAGACGATAACCGGAGACGGCAAGACTGCCACAGGCGGTCCTGCTGTTTCTGTGGTTATAGGTTTAAAATTGATTTAACCAGTAGGAATGTAGGACTATATTTATAGAAGGAAACTTTCGAAGAGAACTTCTGAAGGGAACTTCTGTGGAATGGTCCTGCCGGAAAAAGAACAGGAACAATATCATGGAAAAAAGACCCGACTGGGATCACTATTTCATGGAAATAGCGCAGGTGGTCAGCAAGCGCTCCACCTGTCTGCGCCGCAGTGTGGGCGCAGTGATCGTGAAGAACAGACAGATTCTGGCCACCGGCTACAACGGCACGCCCAAAGGCATGCCCCATTGCGCCCAGGTGGGCTGTCTGCGGACACAGCTGAACGTGCCCTCCGGGCAGAACCACGAGCTCTGCCGGGGACTCCATGCGGAACAGAACGCGGTGGTCCAGGCCGCTGTCCACGGCATCTCCGTGGAAGGCGGGACCCTGTACTGCACCCATCAGCCCTGCGTTGTCTGCAGCAAGATACTGATCAACGCCGGCATCCGGCGGATTGTCTATCAGAACCCCTATCCGGACAAGCTGGCGGAAGACATGCTGGCCGCCTCCGGGATGGAGATCGAGATCCTGGACAAGCCGGAGACGGAAGACTGAACGCGGCGGAAGGCCGCGCGCAGAACCCGGCATGATGCCGGAACGCAAGAATCCCGGAAACAAGCATGACCGGACAAAGAAAGACTGAGGTTTTCTAAACGTGTATATACTCGCGCTGGTGATCGCCCTGCTGGCCAGCTTCCTGCTCACCCCTTATGTGAAGAAGCTGGCTTTCAGAATTGGCGCCGTGGACCGGCCTGATCAACGAAAAGTGCATACGAAGATAATGCCGCGGCTGGGCGGACTGGGCATCTATGTGGCCTTTGTCCTGGCTGTGGTCTGCAGCATGCCCCTGACGAAAGACATCATCGGGATGCTGCTGGGCGGCACCTTCATCGTCATTGTGGGCATCCTGGACGACAAGTACCAGCTGCCCGCCAAGGTGAAGCTGCTGGGGCAGATCCTGGCCGCCTGCGTGCTGGTGGCTTTTGATATCCGTATCGAATGGCTGAACAATCCCTTCGGTGACGGCTATCTCTACCTGGAATACCTGTCCATCCCCTTCACCATCTTCTGGGTGATCAGCTTCACCAACGTGGTGAACCTGATTGACGGCCTGGACGGCCTGGCTGCCGGCGTGTCCGGTATCGCCTCCATCACGGTGATCGTGGTGGCGGTGCACCAGGGCTTCTATTCCGTGGCCGTGATCACTGCGGCCCTGGCGGGAGCCATCCTGGGCTTCATCCATTACAACTTCAACCCGGCCACCATTTTCATGGGGGACACGGGAAGCATGTTCATCGGCTATATGCTGGCGGCCATCTCCATTTTCGGCGCCGTGAAGAGCGCGGCCACCATCGCACTGGTGGTGCCGGCCATCGCGCTGGGCCTGCCCATCATGGACACGGCTTTCGCCATCCTGCGCCGTTACAGCAACGGCCGGCCGATTTTCCAGCCTGACAAGGGGCATCTGCACCACCGGCTTCTGGCCATGGGCATGAGCCAGCGCCAGGCGGTTCTGCTGATGTACGGCATCAGCGTGGTGCTCAGCGTGGCTGCGGTCCTCCTCACCGAGGTCAGCGGCTATCTGGCGGCCCTGGTGGTGGCTGTGATCATCACCCTGGTGGCCATCGGCGCCAAGAAGATCGGCATCCTCAACGACCGCTGAGGGCCGTGGGGACATGTTGCCGGAGCGCAAGCCCGGCATATCACTGAGGTATCGCAACGGCCGGCGTCCGCCGCCGTTTTTATCAAACGCTTTATTTATCGCTTTATCACCTGCCTTGCCATAAGGTGTTTACAGACAGGAGGTCTTTGCATGAAAAGGCTTAAAATCATGACCGTTTTCGGAACCCGTCCGGAGGCCATCAAGATGTGCCCCCTGGTGCTGGAGATGCAGAAGCATCCCGACACGGTCGAACCGATTGTGGCTGTGACGGCACAGCATAGAGAGATGCTGGACCAGGTACTGGACCTGTTCGGCATCCGTCCGGACTACGATCTGGACATCATGACCAGCGGACAGACGCTGTATGACGTGACCACCCGGGCTCTCATGGGCCTGAAAGAGGTGATGGACAAAGCCAAGCCGGACATCGTCCTGGTACATGGCGACACCACCACCACTTTCGCCGGCGCCCTGGCCGCGTTCTACGCGCAGATCCCCGTAGGCCATGTGGAGGCCGGGCTGCGTACCGGCAACAAGTACTCCCCCTATCCGGAGGAGATGAACCGGAAACTCACCGGTTCCCTGGCCGATTTCCATTTCTCCCCGACGGCCACCAGCAGAGCCAATCTGCTGAAGGAGAACGTGGACCCCGCGAAAATCTTCGTGACAGGCAACACCGTCATCGACGCGCTGGACACCACGGTGCGGGATGATTTCGAATTCGAGGACCCCGAGATCCGCAAGGCCCTGGCCAGCGGCAAACGGCTGATCCTCATGACCACCCACCGCCGGGAGAACCTGGGCGAGCCCATGCGGCATGTATACCGGGCCCTGAAGGCGGTACTGGAAGCCCATCCGGAAGTGGCTGCCATCTTCCCGGTCCACAAGAACCCGAAAGTGCGGGAGATCGTGCGGGAGGAGCTGAAAGGCCTGGACCGCGTCTATCTCACCGAGCCCATGGATTACGAACCCTTCGCCAACCTGATGGCGAAAGTGGATATCGTCCTGACGGACAGCGGCGGCATCCAGGAGGAGGCCCCGGCGCTGGGTAAACCGGTGCTGGTGCTGCGGGACACCACGGAGCGGCCGGAAGCGGTCACCGCGGGTACCGTGAAACTGCTGGGAACCGACTTCGAGGCGGTGAAAGGGGAGACCCTGAGACTGCTGGAGGACGGGGACTACTACCGCAAGATGGCGGAGGCCGTGAACCCCTATGGCGACGGCAGAGCCTGCGCCCGGATCCTGGGATTCATTCTCAGGGAATACGGGTTATCTGACGCCTCTCCCGATGAATTCAGCGTGTGAAAAATCGTATCAAGAGTTACAATGTTCTATCAATATGAAAATGGGAAAAAAAGGTTGGCAATTTCACGATAATATATTAGAATAAAGTAGTGTGCAAGGTTGACACATTTTTTTCACAATTAGATGGAGACTCAAAATGGGGAACAGAAAAGGACAATCAAAAAGCGGACTGATCAAATTGATGAAGCGGATCTGGCTGCGTCAGTTCTTTTTTGCTATCGTTGTGCTGGCTGTGGGGATCTACTTCTCCGCAAAGCTGCATACGGCCCCTCTCATCGCCGGCCTGGTATGGGCCATGCTGGACAGCGGCGTGGTGCTTGGAGCGCCTATCTATGCGTTTGAAGCCCCGGTGGAACGGACGAGAATGCTGATTCTCAAGATGTTCCTGGTGCGTATCGCACTGGCTGTCATCACCACATCTTTGATGTTGAGTTTAAAACTGAGACTGATGGAGACATTGCTCGGTTTTATTCTTCTACATATATTTTTCATTATCAATTTAAAATTTTCACGGGAACAGGAAAACAAATAAAAGATCACCTCGCCGTGAGGAAAGGAGAAAGAAAATGGGAACTGAACAAGGAAGTAATGAGATTATCCATTATTTGCCTCAGGAAATTTCTGCTCTGGGGATGACCGTTCATATGCAGACTCTGTATATGATGTGGCTGACTATGGCCATCGTTGTCATCTTGATGGGTTTGTGCGCAAGCAGAAGCAAACTTATCCCCGGCAGATTCCAGTGCATCGTGGAGATGTGCATTTTATGGTTGGAAGATTTGATTGAGAGCAATATCGGTAAAGAAGGACGGAGAGTCATGGCTCCTTTCCTGATTACACTCTTCCTCTATATCTTCATCGGTAACGAAGTCGGCCTCATGCCGCAGGTCGGTATTCACCTGACATCTCCCACCAACGACATCAACGTTGTGTTCGGACTGTCCATCATGGTAATGGTTGTGACCTATCTGATGGGGTTCAAAGTCAAAGGTTTCGGGTATCTGAAACATTTCGTGTCCCCCTTCGCAGTAATGCTTCCGCTGAATATCGTGGAAGAAGTGGCACAACCTGTCACCATGGCCCTTCGTCTGTTTGGTAACATTCTGGCAGGCGAAATTCTGCTGATCGTACTGTACCAGCTGCTCCCCTGGGTTGCGCCGGTTGTATGGGTTCTGTTCAGCTTATGTATCGGTTTGTTGCAGGCCTTCGTATTCACGATTCTGACTATTATCGGCCTCAGCAATGTATTCGTTGAGCATTGATGCTTGACGCACTGAAAATTTTTGAGAAAAAATGAAAGGATGAGAATCTAATTATGGAAAACTCTTTGATTATCCCCGCATCTTTGATTGCTATCAGTATTTTAGGCGCTGGTGCTTCCATCGCCGCAGGTATTGGTGACAGCTTGGTTTCCGGCCGCGCCATCGAGAGCATGGCCCGTCAGCCCGAAATGGCTTCCGACCTGCGTACCAACATGTTCATCTGCATCGGTCTGATTGAGTCCCTGCCCATCATCGCAATCGTTATCGCGTTCGTACTGCTCTTCGCAAATCCGTTCGTATAATCAACGATTCAAAAACTTTAAGACATGAAATAAAAAGGAGTGCTGAAATTGCTGGATTTTGATGCTACATTTATTGCGCAGATTGTAAATTTCATCATACTTCTTTTCATCCTGGGCAAATTCGCTTACAAACCGTTAATGAGAGTTCTGGACGAACGTCGCGAACGCATTGCCAACGACCTGGGTTCCGCTGAGAAAACCAGAGTTGAAGCTGAAGCTCTGAAAGAGCAGTACAGCAAGCAGTTGGCTGAAGCTCGTCAGGAAGCTGCCGCTATCGTTGACAAAGCCAATAAAATCGGCGCTAAGATTCAGGAAGACTCCAAAGCGCAGGCTCTGGTTGAAAAAGAACAGATTATTGCTTCTGCTCACCAAGTTACTGAACTGGAAAAAGAACAGGCTCTGGCACAGATCCGTGGTCAGGTTATCGCTCTGGCTACCGAGATTGCCGGCAAAGTTATCGATCAGAAACTGAATTCTCAGGATGATCAGGCTATGATTGCCAAGACCGCTGACAGCGTTCTGAGCAAATAATCCGCCGTATAACTTTTTTGATGTGTGAAACGGACATTCTGTCCGCGACTTAATAAAACCCGCAAGTATCGCGGGAGATATGGAGGTGAAGGATACAGTATGGCTAATGAAAACGAAAAAGTAGCTTTGATCTTGAAAAGTCTGGATGACCTCCAGATGGAGAGCGACAAGCTGAAAGAAGTAGCCAGCAACGGTATCATCGCTGTTGAGCTGACTATTGCTAAAGAACTGACTGTATCTGAGAAAGAGACCATTGCCAAATTCATCGGCGAGAAGCTGGGTTATTTGGTATATATGGAAACCAAGGTTGATCCTTCCATCATCGGTGGCGCGATTCTTACTGCCGGCGACCAGGTTTATGACGCCAGCGTGAAGCACCGTATGGAGAAGATCGGCGACGCCATGGTGAAGGCGACGGTTAGCGACCAGTCCCTGGAAGCTCCGACCAGCATCACCGAATCCCTGTCCAAATCCGTTAAGGAAACGAAACTGGAAACCGACATGGAAGAAGTTGGCGTGATCGAGAAAGTCGGCGACGGCATCGCGACCGTAAGCGGTCTGCAGCATGCTATGGCCGGCGAGCTCGTAGAGTTAAAAGGTGGCGTTACCGGCATGGTACAGAACCTGCAGCACAATGATGTAGGTATCGTACTGATGGGTGGCGAGACCACTGTAAAAGAAGGCGATCTGGTACGTCGTACCGGCCGTCTGATGGAAGTTCCTGTTGGCGAAGCTATGCTGGGCCGTGTAGTAAACTCTCTGGGCCAGCCTATCGACGGCAAAGGCGCTATCCATGCTTCCGAAACCCGTCCTGTTGAGTCCCAGAGCCCCGGTATCGCAGCGCGTAAACCGGTAGATGTGCCTCTGCAGACCGGTATCAAAGCAATCGACGCAATGGTTCCTATCGGCCGTGGCCAGCGTGAGCTGATCATCGGTGACCGTGGTACCGGTAAATCCGCCATTGCTGTGGACACCATCATCAACCAGAAAGGCAACGGCGTTATCTGCGTATACGTTGCCATCGGTCAGAAAGCATCCACTGTTGCACGTCTGGCCAAGACCCTGGAGAAATATGGTGCCGACAAATACACCATCATCGTGGCAGCGACCGCAGCTGACTCCGCTCCGCTGCAGTACCTGGCTCCCTATGCAGGCGTGACCATGGCTGAGTACTTCATGGACCAGGGCAAAGACGTGCTCTGCATCTATGACGACCTGTCCAAACACGCTGTGGCATACCGTGCCATGTCTCTGCTGCTCCGCCGTCCTCCCGGACGTGAAGCTTACCCCGGCGACGTATTCTACTTGCATTCCCGTCTGCTGGAGCGCGCTGCGCGCCGCAATGAGGACTTCGGTGGCGGTTCCATCACCGCTCTGCCGGTTATCGAGACCCTGGCAGGCGACGTAGGTGGTTACATCCCCACGAACGTTATCTCCATCACTGACGGCCAGATCTACCTGGAGACCGACCTGTTCTACGCTGGTATCCGTCCGGCTATCAACGTAGGTCTGTCTGTATCCCGTGTAGGCGGTTCCGCTCAGATCAAAGCGATGAAATCCGTAGCAGGCACCCTGCGTCTGGACCTGGCTCAGTATCGTGAGCTGGCAGCTTTCGCCCAGTTCGGTTCCGACCTGGACAAAGCCACCAAAGCACAGCTGGACCGTGGTATGCGCATGACCGAGCTGCTGAAGCAGCCTCAGTACCGCCCGCTGCCGGTTGAGAAACAGGTAATCTCCATCTATGCCGGTACCAACGGCTACATCGACGACATCCCCGTTGCCGACGTGAACCGTTTCGAGGCTGAGCTCCTGAAATTCATCGAGTCCAGCGCTCCGGAAATCGGCGCTTCCATCGTGAAGGAGAAGAAGATCACCGAGGCTAATGAAGCCGCTCTGAAGAAAGCGATTGAAGAGTTCAAGCAGACTTTTGTGACCTCTGACGGAAAGAGGTGAGTGACTGATGCCGAATCCACGCGAAATACATCGGCACATGCGCAGTATCGGTAATATCCAACAGATTACCAAAGCCATGAAAATGGTTGCTGCTGCCCGCCTGCGCCGTGCGCAGGAAAAAGCCGCATCAAGTCGCCCCTTTGCCGAGAAAATCGAGTCTCTGCTGCTGACCGCTGTCAGTGACAAGGCTGTTGCCGCCGGAATGGGCAACCCCCTTCTGGAAGATCGTCCTGTCCGCAAGACAGGCATCATCGTTATCAGTGCTGATAAAGGTCTTGCCGGTCCGTACAACAGCAACGTGCTGAAACACGCCGTTGCCGAGATGATGGACAAGGATGGCTACGAACTGATCACTGTCGGGCGCAAAGCCAAAGAGTATTTTCAACATCGTGGCTATGATGTGGCGAAATCCTTTTTCGGCCTGTCTGACAAACCGAACTTTGAATATGCGGAGCAGATCGCCAAAGCCGCTACCCAGCTGTTCTTAGATGGGGATGTGGATGAGGTGATCCTGGTATCCACCCGGTTCAAATCGGCATTGTCCTTCACGCCGGAAACGATGCATCTGCTGCCTGTTGTAGCTCCCGAGGCCGAAGAGAACGCCGATGGAACGAAAGTTTCCAAAGGCTATAACGAAACCGTTATCTTCGAACCGTCTCCGGAAGAAACCCTGGCACAGATTCTGCCGTATTATGTAAAGACGATTATTTACGCTGGGCTGATGCAATCAGCCGCAAGTGAGCTCGGTGCGCGTATGACCGCCATGTCTTCCGCAACCGAGAACGCGAGTGATTTACTTAGATCTTTAGAGTTGTCATACAATAAAGCTCGTCAAGCAGGCATTACTCGTGAAATCAACGAAATCGTTGGCGGAGCTGAAGCTCTGCAGCAAAACTAAGGGAGGAAAATAATAGATGACTGGTAAAATTGTACAAGTCGTTGGCCCTGTTGTCGACATTAAATTTCCGCCAAATGGCCTGCCTGCGATTTATAACGCTATCAAGATTGACGGTGAAGTAGGTGATGGACACAAGATCCATCTGACTACTGAGGTTATGCAGCACATCGGCGACGATGTTGTTCGTACCGTTGCTATGAGCTCCACCGATGGTCTGGTACGCGGTATGGATGCAGTGGACACTGGAGCTCCTATCAGTGTACCCGTAGGCCCTGGCACGCTGGGCCGTATCTTCAACGTACTGGGTGAGACCGTGGATAACGATGACACCCCTGTTGAAGCATCGGAATATTGGCCGATCCACAGACCGGCTCCCAAATTTGATGAACAGGCTACCGCAGCTGAGATGCTGGAAACCGGTATCAAAGTTATCGACCTGATCGAGCCTTACGCCCTGGGCGGTAAGGTTGGTCTGTTCGGTGGCGCCGGCGTAGGTAAAACCGTTATCATCATGGAGCTGATCCATAACATCGCTACCGCTCATGGCGGTTATTCCGTATTCGCAGGCGTTGGCGAACGTACCCGTGAGGGCAATGACCTCTGGGGCGAGATGAAAGAATCCGGCGTTATCGATAAGACCGTTCTGGTTTACGGCCAGATGAACGAGCCTCCCGGAGCTCGTATGCGCGTAGGTCTGACCGGCCTGACCATGGCGGAGTACTTCCGTGACGTTACCGGCCAGGACGTGCTGCTGTTCGTAGATAACATCTTCCGTTTCATCCAGGCAGGTTCCGAGGTTTCCGCACTGCTGGGCCGTATGCCCTCCGCAGTAGGTTACCAGCCCACCCTGGCGAACGACATCGGTGCGCTGCAGGAGCGTATCGCTTCCACCACCAAGGGTTCCATCACTTCCGTACAGGCCGTTTACGTACCTGCGGATGACTTGACTGACCCTGCTCCGGCCGGCACTTTCGCCCATCTGGACGCAACCACCAACCTGTCCCGTCAGATCGCTGAGCTGGGTCTGTACCCCGCAGTAGATCCCCTGGACTCCACCAGCCGTATCCTGGATCCGCTGGTAGTTGGTGAGGAACATTATAAAGTAGCTCGTGGCGTACAGGCTATTCTGCAGCGCTACAAAGAACTGCAGGATATCATCGCCATCCTGGGCATGGAAGAGCTGTCTGACGAAGACAAAGTTACCGTTGCCCGTGCCCGTAAAATCCAGAGATTCCTGTCCCAGCCTTTCTTCGTAGGCGAACAGTTCACCGGTACCCCCGGTCAGTATGTTCCCCTGAAAGAAACCATCCGGGGCTTCAAGGAAATCCTGGAAGGCAAACATGACGACCTGCCCGAGGGCGCCTTCTACATGGTAGGCACCATCGACGACGCTGTTGCCAAAGCTAAGAGCATGAAAGCGGAGTGAGCCTATGGCTAGTTTAATGCAATTGGACGTTCTCTCTCCGGATGAGTACGTTTTCAAAGCTGACAATGTCTCCCTGGTGCAAGTGGAGACCACCGGCGGCGGACTGGGCATTCTGCCCCATCACGCCACCATGATTGTCGCTCTGAAACGCGCTCCCCTGAAATACAGAGATGACAAGGGCGAAGCCCATTATCTCTGCGTGGACGGCGGATTCCTGGAGATGAAGAACAATAAAGTCACCATCATGAGTGTGGCGGCTGAAACTGCCGAAAGTATTGACGTGACCAAAGCCCGTGCTGACATGAAACGTGCCCAGGACCGGATCGACAACCCTGTAGAGGGTATGGACCCGGCTGAGGTAGAAGCAGCTTTACAGAGCGCTGAAGCTCGTCTGAAAACGGTGCAGCTGGCTACCGCACGCGAATGATTCTGAAATGATGAAGGCATCCTGCACCGAGTGCAGGGTGCCTTTTATCTTTTCTATATACCATCCGGACATGAGCCGGAGGCCTGATGCGGCAGGAGCCGCAGCCGACAGGAGAGATCCGCGGCCGCAAGAAGCGGCGGAATGCCTCTTGACAAAACAGGCGAAGAAAGATAAGTTTTAACAGACAAGTCCGGACAGGACCTGTCCAGACACAGTGATTTTTCAACAGACAAGAATGAGACCGGAGGAGAACAGATGAAAGACTTTATCGCTCCCGTGGCCGGCAACAAGATGCTGGACCTGAAACGGGAAATCAAAGATCTTCGGGATTTATTGACTGAGACGGACGATCCGGAGAAACAGAAACGGATCAGAAAAACGATTATGGAGAAAGAGACACATTACAACATCCTGGCGGACAGAGCCAGAATGCGCTGAGCGGAATGTGTGAGGAGGAAGAATGTTAGATCAGTTAGCAGCCGGAGTGGCAAAGATCGGCCAGGCCGGGTTTGACGCCCATAACGGGCTTTCGGTATGGTTGTTGATGTTCCTGCAGTGGGGACTGGCCTACTATGTGTACAAGGATTCCCTGAAACGGCAGGTGCCTTACCGGACGGCGTGGTTCATTTTCACGTTCATCTTCTGGCCGGTGTTCTTTCCGTACCTCTATTACCGCTATCATGCGAAACAGCGGGAAGCCGAGATGACCAACCGCGCGAGACTGAAGTTCGAGCACCAGAAGAAAATGAATGAGCAGGCCCGGAGACTGCGTGAGGAACGCAGGGAATGGGAGAAACTGCGCAAGATTGAAATGGAAAAAAACAGGGAGACAATGGCCCTGCTGGACGAGGAGCAGCGGAAGAAAGCTGCCGAGAAGGAACAGAGAATGAGAGAGCTGGAGGAGGAACGGCGCCTTCAGGAAGAGGCCGCCGCGGAGATTCTCCGTCTGAGGAAAAACGCCCAGATCAAAATCTGACAGCAGCGTCTCAGAGCAATTCCGGACACGCATATAGAGGACTTCTTTTCCGCTTGGGGAAGGAGTCCTTTCTTATATATAGGGCCGTGACAATTCATGGATATATGGACTTGCTAATTCATGGCGAATAGTGATATTATTAACAGGTATAAGTAGAATTAAATCAAAATGAATTATTGTCACTTATAGACAGAGATAGACCGGATTTCGGGAGGGTAAGGTATTGGAGAAGTTAATCGTTAAAGGCGGCAACCGCCTGGTCGGCCGTGTGAAGACAAGCGGCGCGAAAAACGCGGTTCTGCCGATTATCGCGGCATCGATCCTGGGTGAGACCCCCAGCCGGCTGGAGGAGATCCCCCAGCTGGAGGACGTGCGCACCATCTGTGGGGTGCTGGAGCATCTGGGCGTGAAGATCGACGCCACCAGGGACCACGGACTGGATATTGACAGCAGTGTGATCACAGGCTCGGAGGCCCCGTACGAACTGGTACGGAGCATGCGCGCCTCTTTTGTGGTGATGGGACCTCTTCTGGCGCGTGTGGGCCACGCCCGCATCTCGCAGCCCGGCGGCTGCGCCATCGGAAGCCGCCCGATCGACCTGCATCTGAAAGGCTTTGAGGCGCTGGGCGCGAAAATCACCCAGGACCACGGCTTCATCGAGGCGTCCGCCCCCAACGGGCTGAAAGGCGCCGACATCTACCTGGATTTCCCCAGCGTGGGAGCCACGGAGAACATCATGATGGCCGCCTGTCTGGCGGAAGGCACTACGGTGCTGGAAAACCCGGCGGAAGAGCCGGAGATTGTGGACCTGGCCAACTATCTGAACCAGATGGGCGCCAAAGTCCGGGGCGCGGGCACTGACCTGATCCGGATCGAGGGCGTGAAACATATGCACGGCAGTGAGCACATCGTCATTCCCGACCGCATCGAGGCGGGAACCTATATGATCGCCGCCGCCATGACCCATGGCGACGTGATCGTGGAGAACGTGCTGGTGGAGCATCAGAAACCGCTCCTGGCGAAACTCCGCGAGGCGGGCGTGACCATCGAGGAGTCGGTGGACTCCATCCATGTGACCTGCGACGGACCGCTGAAAGGCGTGTCCATCAAGACCATGCCCTACCCGGGCTTCCCCACGGACATGCAGGCCCAGATGATGGCCATGATGACCGTGGCTGAGGGCAAGAGCACCGTGATGGAGACGGTTTTCGAGAACCGTTTCATGCACGTGGTTGAACTGAACCGGATGGGCGCCAACATCATGACCGGCGGCCGCGGCGCTTTCATTGAAGGCCCCGCCAAACTCACCGGCTGCCAGGTGAACGCCACGGACCTCCGTGCCGGCGCGGCCATGATTCTGGCCGGACTGGTGGCTGAGGGCACCACGGAGATCGGCAACCTCCACCACATCGACAGAGGCTATGAGAACATAGTGGCCAAGCTGACCGCCCTGGGCGCGGACATCCGGCGGGTCACGGTAGAGAATGAAGGAGTGTAAACATGTTTGGACATGGTACAGATATCGGAATTGATTTGGGCACCGCCAACATACTGGTGTATGTGAAGGGCAAAGGCATCGTCCTGAACGAGCCTTCTGTCGTAGCGGTGGACAAGAGCAAGAACAAGATCCTGGCCGTAGGTACGGAAGCCCGCGAGATGCTGGGCCGCACCCCGGTGGGAATCGTGGCTGTCCGTCCCCTGAAGGACGGCGTTATCGCCAATTACACCATCACCCAGAAGATGCTGGAGTTCATCATCGACAAGGTGGCAGGCAAGAGCTTCTTCTTCAAGCCCCGTGTGATGACCTGCATCCCGGTGAACATCACCTCCGTGGAGAAACGCGCCGTGCTGGAGGCGACCATCCAGGCGGGCGTGTCCAAGACCTACCTCATCGAGGAGCCGCTGGCTGCCGCACTGGGCGCCGGACTGGACATCATGGTCCCCTCGGGCAAGATGGTGGTTGATATCGGCGGCGGCACCACCGACATCGGCGTGCTGAGCCTGGGCGGTATGGTGAACTCCGACTCCATCCGCATCGGCGGCGACAAGTTCAACGAGAGCATCGTCCGCTACGTGAAAAAGGAATACAACGTGCTCATCGGTGAGACCACCGGCGAGAACATCAAGATACAGATCGGCACGGTGAACCCGGCCGACGAGCTGAAAGAGATGAGCGTCCGCGGCCGTGACGCCATCAACGGTCTGCCCACCACGGTGACCGTCACCTCCGAGGACGTGCGCAAAGCCCTGGAGGAACCGCTGGACAGCCTGCTGAGCAAGGTGCGCTCCGTACTGGAGAAGTGCCCGCCGGAACTGTCCGCCGACATCGTGGACAACGGCATCTACCTCACCGGCGGCGGCGCCCTGATGGGCGGCCTGGCCGAGATGATGAAGCAGGAGACCGGCATCAACGTGTTCGTGGCGGAGAATCCGCTGGAATGCGTGGCCGTAGGTACCGGCACGGCCCTGGAGAACCTGGACCAGATGCGCCCGGGCACCATCTACAGCAACGCCATGTTCTGATGGCGGGCATCACAACTGAAAAACATATCCCGCCGGCTGGGAAGCTGGCGGGCTGACAGGAATGGGGACGGTGTGCAGGGTCTTGGGACCACTGCGCACCGTTCCTGCCATCTGCGGGTGTTTCCCGCGGATTGTGGCGGGAATGCCCCGGATCCGCGTTTCCGGCAAGCTGACGGGAAAGACGGATGATTGAA
>CALAZX010000087.1 GCA_937926555.1 uncultured Negativicutes bacterium
AAAAATTAGTCATCGCATCACTTCTCGCAGCGCTCTGCGCAACTGCCAGCGCGGACAACATCCAGCCCCAGCAGATCCGCGAAGGCCAGCTGGACCTGATTTATCCGGTAGTCACTGTAGTAAACCCGGCGGCACAGGGCAAGATCAACACCGATATCCTGAACCGTGTGAACCAGATCAAAGGCCAGTATAAAAGCGGCGACCTGATCCGCGCCTTCATGGACTACGCCACTGTCTACGAGGACGACAACGCACTGGAGATGCGCCTCGACCTGCGCACCCTGCACGGCAAACGCGGCTCCCACAGCCATTACTGGAGCGAGGGGATGACCTACGACAAGCACACCGGCGACCTGGTGATGCAGCGCGAGCATTTCCTGAACGACGACCATGAGCTGGACTTCGTATATCCCCAGGTATTCCTGGCCAATCCGGAAGCCGAAGCCGCAATCAACAAAGATATCGACCGCCGTATGGCACGGCTGAAAAGACAGTATGAGAACAGGGATCTGTACCGCGCCTACATGTACTATGAACTGACCGGTCTGACTCCCGACACCATCACCATGGTGATCTACACCCGCACGCTGCGCAACAACGGTCATGAACGCGGCGAGTTCGAGAACTGGGATACCGAGATCACTTACGACAGAAAGACCGGCGCTATCCTCAGTGAGGACAAATCCGCCATCTACAACGATGAGAGAAGAAGACTGGACGAGAGAGTGAACCGTCCGGCACGCCCCAGAAACTACGGCGGCACCACCAACCGGATCAGCTGATCCGGCCCAGGCGCCACACAGGGCGGCAAAAGCCACATATGAGATTACAGGCAGGTCCGCCACGGGCCTGCCTTCTTTGTACCGGAAAAGGAGATTATCATGAGAAAAATCCTGCTGGCGCTGTTCCTGACGCTGCTCTGCGCCACGGCCTCCGCCGCCACCACCATCGAGCTGGGCCATATCCGCCAGGGGGAGCTGGACCTGGTGTATCCCCTGGTCTATGTGGATGACCAGCATGCCCGGGAGCGGATCAACCGGGACATCGCCCGCCGGGTCTACAGTCTGAAAGCGCGCTATGACAGCGGGGAGCTGATCCGCGCCTCCATGGACTACGCCTTCACCTACCAGGATGACGACGCGATCTCCTTCCGCCTCTCCTACCGCACCCTCCATGACCCCCGGGCGGCCCACGGCCACTACTGGGACGAGGGTGCCGTCTATGACAAGCATACCGGGGAGCTGATTCCCCTGGAGCGCTATGTCCGGATCCGTGACGCCGGTCAGCTGCTGACCTGTCTCCAGACGGGCATCCTGGAGGAGTACGACGCGTCCGGCACCAAAGTGGACTTCTACAATGTCCGGGGCTGGGAGCCGGAACGTATCTCCCGGGACTACATCCTCACCGGCAAGGACAGCCTTGACCTGCTCTACCCCACCTATGAGCTGGGCCCCTACAGCGCGGGGACCATCCGGGTGCGGTTTGACGGCTGGGCCATCGGCTATTTCAACAAAGCGGACGCCCGCTGACTCATCCGCCGGGCTTGTAGCGGGATCTCCGGCGGTTCCCGCCGCGAACAACTGGTTGCGGCAGCAGGACGGCATATGCCGCCCTGCTCTTTTTTTGTCATTTTTCGCCGTTTTTGTCTAAATTTCACCCTTTCCTGTGCCGGATTCCCCTGCAAATCTTGTTTTTTTGTGTATTTCCGTCCCG
>CALAZX010000088.1 GCA_937926555.1 uncultured Negativicutes bacterium
GGGGACACCGGTGAACCTTTACGGCGCCGGCCGCAGGAAGGCGACGAAAAAGCAGGAGGCCTGCAGGAACTTCATCAACTGGATGCTCCACGACCCGGAGGCCAGAAACGTCCTGCTGTCCCAGAAGTGCGGCTACCTGCCGGTGCTTCCCAGGGGCGAAAAGGGGAAGGCGGTGGACAGCGGCAAGCTGTGGACCAACACCTTCTACAAGGATGACGCGGCGTTGGACGGTCTGTCACAGACCTGGCTGTCGCAGATCCGGCTCACTCAAACAAATGCGGAGGAAGAAAGAAAATGAAACTTGGTTTAATCAGTCTGGGATGTCCGAAGAATCTGGTGGATTCCGAGGTGATGCTGGGCATTATCGAAAAATACGACCTGACCATCACGGGTGATCCCGCCGAAGCGGACATCATCATCGTCAACACCTGCGGCTTCATCGAGTCCGCCAAACAGGAGTCCATCGAGAGCATCCTGAAAATGGCGGAGTTCAAGAAAAGCGGCTCCTGCCGGTATCTTATCGTCACCGGCTGCCTGGCACAGCGCTACGCCAAGGAGCTCTTCGACGACATGCCGGAAGTGGACGCCGTGGTGGGTGCCGACGTGTACCGGAATATCGCCCGTGTCATCAGCCACGTGCTGGCCGGTGACCGGGTGCTCCACCTGAAGGACGGCGACCTGCCGGAGACGGCGGAGGAGAAGGAGAAATCCCTGCTCATGCCGGCCCAGGCGGATCCCCGCATGCTGACCACCCCTTCCTACACCGCCTACCTGAAAATCGCGGAGGGCTGCGACAACTGCTGCTCCTACTGCGCCATCCCCCTGATCCGGGGACGCTATGTGAGCAAGCCCTACGAGCAGGTGATGGCCGAGGCCCGGGACCTGGTTGCCCGGGGCGTGAAGGAGCTGGTGGTGGTGGCTCAGGACACCACCCGGTATGGCGAGGAGAAGTACGGCAAGCTGCGGCTGGCGGAACTGCTCCATGACCTGAACGCGCTGGAGGGTCTCCACTGGATCCGGGTGCTGTACTGCTATCCCAACAACTTCACCGACGAGCTGATTGAGGCTTTCGCAACGCTGCCGAAAGTCTGCAAGTACGTGGACCTGCCGCTGCAGCATGCCAGCGACCGGCTGCTGGCGGCCATGAACCGCCACGACCGCATGGACCACACCGAGGAGCTCCTGGCCAAGCTGCGGAAACGCATCCCCGAGATCGTCATCCGCACCACCTTCATCGTGGGCTTCCCCGGGGAGACCGAGGAGGACTTCGGCATCCTGAAGGATTTCGTGGAGAGACAGCGCTTCGAGAACGCCGGCGTGTTCACCTACTCCCGTGAGGAGAACACCGCAGCCGCCCGGATGGAGGACCAGATCCCCGAAGAGGTGAAGGAGCGCCGCTATGACGAGCTCATGGCGCTCCAGGCAGGCATCTCCGAAGAGGTGCACCGGTCCGAGGAGGGTAAGATCCGCGAGGTGCTGGTGGAAGGCTATGACGGGGGCGAGCCGGACCTGGCTGTGGGCCGGTCCTACCGCGAGTCCCCGGACATCGACGGAAGCGTCTTCATCGAGAACGCTCCCGGCCTGGAACCCGGCGATTTCGTGAAAGTCCGCATCGACCAGGGCTTCGCCTACGAAGTGGTGGGCAACCTGGTGACGGAGGACGAGTAAGAGAAGTAAAAAAAGGGAGGAAGCAAGAGCCTCCTCCTGAGAACGGGACCGGAAGGGGATGTCCCCAGAGGTCCCGGACGGACGATGGAAACCTGTCCCTTTTCTCCGCTAGCGGCGGGAAGGGGCAGGGGACAATCTGAGAAACTGCACTTGTGAACGGCTGTTCGGTAGAACGGCGTTGCGGGAGGGAAGGCGGATGTGCCGCCGCTCTCCAAGAAAATGGAAGGCAGGTGGAGGGCAGGATGAGAGTAGAAGTCATCACAACCGGAACGGAGCTTCTCCTGGGGGAGATACTGAACACCAATTTCACGTATCTGACCCGGGAGCTGAACCAGCGCGGTTTCGACGTGCTGTACCAGACCACGGTGGGAGACAATCCCGGCCGTATCAGAGAGGCGCTGGGCATCGCGGCGGAACGGGCCGATATCGTCATCACCACAGGGGGGCTGGGGCCTACCCGGGGCGATATCACCAAAGAATGCGTGGCGGAGTTCTGCGGCCTGGACAGTTATCTGGACCTGGGGGTCTGGAAGCATATCAACGATGTGCTGTCCCGCAAGAATCTCTGCATGGTCAGCCACAACGAGAAGCAGGCCATGGTGCCCAACGGGGCACTGATTCTGGAGAATGAGGAAGGAACGGCTCCCGGCTTGGTACTGGAGCATTCCGGCACTGTTTTCATCCTGCTCCCCGGCCCGCCCTTTGAATTGCAGCATGTGTGTGAACAGCAGCTTTTTCCCTATCTCGAGAGAAAGTATGACAGATTAGGTGTGATCAAGTCCCATACGCTGAAAGCGAGAGGACTGGGGGAAAGCAGGGCGGCCGCGATACTGGACGACCTGATAGTGAACCAGACAAACCCCACTATCGCGCTGTACGCACGGAATGGCGAACTGCTGATACGCATCACCGCGAAAGCGCCCTCAGTGGCGGACGCGGATGCGCTGATCGGCGAATACCGGTACAGAGTAGAAGCTCTGATCGGGGAGTATGTATATGGATATGATGACGATACCCTGGCGGAGAAGCTGGGGGAGGAACTGAGAGCGCGGAAAATGACCATCGCATTCGCGGAATCCTGCACCGGCGGGCTGACAACGAGCCTGATGACCGATGTGGCGGGAAGCTCCGAATATGCGAAGGGATCCGTGGTCTCCTATACAAACGTCATCAAGAACAAGGTTATCAACGTCAGTAAGACGAATTTGGATAGAAAAGGGGCTGTCAGCCCGGAGGTCGCCTGCGAGATGGCGACAGGAGTCCGGGACCTGATAGAATCCGACATAGCTGTGAGTATCACCGGTCTTGCGGGACCGGGTGGCGGTACAAGGACGAAGCCCGTGGGGCTGGTCTATATGGCTGTTGCAGACAGCGAGGGGGTCATCTGCCGGAAGTTCAACTTCGGCGGGGCCCGTACCCGTATCAAATTTGACGCTGCGCTGGCAGCAATCGGTCTGGCATATGACAGACTGAAGGGTAACCTGGTAACGGAGGAGAAAATAAATGACAAAAACACAGACACAGACTGATACATTCGGCAATTTGGTGCTGGATAAACGTATCGTGAACGCATTAAGAGACATGGGTTTCGAGGAACCCTCTCCCATTCAGGCACAGGCTATCCCCCTGGCGCTGGAAGGCAAGGACGTCATCGGCCAGGCACAGACCGGTACCGGCAAGACCGCCGCATTCGGCATCCCCATCGTGCAGGGCATTGAGGACCGCCGCCACATCCAGGCGCTGGTGATGAGCCCCACCCGTGAGCTGGCCATCCAGGTTTCCGAGGAGATGAGCAAGATCGGCCGGACCAAACGGCTCCGCGTGCTGCCGGTATACGGCGGCCAGCCTATCGAGCGCCAGATCCGCGGCCTGAAGAGCAAGGTGCAGATCGTCATCGGCACCCCGGGCCGTCTGCTGGACCATATCCGCCGCGGCACCATCAACCTGGAGCACGTGCGCTACCTGGTGCTGGACGAGGCCGACGAGATGCTGGACATGGGCTTCATCGACGACATGGAGGAGATCATCCGCAATCTGCAGCCCGAGCGGCAGACCCTGCTGTTCTCCGCCACCATGCCCCGTCCCATCCTGAGCTTGACCAAACGCTATATGAGAGCGCCCCAGCTGGTCACCGTCAGCAAGGAGGACATCACTGTCCCCCTGATCGACCAGTTCTATTTCGAGACCCGTGACAAGATCGAGGGTCTGTCCCGTCTGCTGGACGCAGGCATCGACGGCAAATGCATCATCTTCTGCCGCACCAAGAAGGGTGTGGACGCGCTGGTTGGATCCCGGGGTTCCCGGGGCTACCGGGCGGAAGGCCTCCACGGCGACCTGAGCCAGAACCAGCGTGACCGCGTGATGCGCAAATTCAAGGAGGGCCGTCTGGACATCCTCATCGCCACCGACGTGGCCGCCCGCGGTCTGGACATCGACAACGTGAACTACGTGGTGAACTACGACATTCCCCAGGATCCGGAGAGCTACGTGCACCGTATCGGCAGAACCGGCCGTGCCGGCAACACCGGTGTGGCCATGACCTTCATCCTGCACCGCGCGTTCCGTCAACTGAAAATCATCGAGCGCACCGCCAAGACCCGCATCATCCGCCGGGAGCTGCCCACCACCCTGGACGTGCTGGAGCATCAGCGGGAGCAGATCATCTCCAAGATGCAGAGCATCCTCGAGATGGCCAACTACGACGACTATATGCCTATCGTAAGCTCCCTCAGCAAGGAGTATGATGTGGAGGATGTGGCCGCAGCCGCGCTGAAACTGATGCAGGAGGGAGACAAGGCCCTGGAGATCAGGAAGCCAGTGGAAAGCCCCATCAGCGACCTGAGCAACACCGGCGGCCGTCCGGGCATGGTCCGTTTCTTCCTGAACATCGGCCGGAGCCAGAAGGTCACCGTGCCGGAACTGGTGAAGACCATCTCCCGTGAGGCCGAGATGCCCGCACGGGCCATCGGCCTGGTGAACATCTTCGACCGCTTCTCCTTCGTGGAGGTGCCGGAGCAGTTCGCCGAGCGCGTGCTGGTTGTGATGCGGAAAAACAAGATCCGCGGCTATCGTATCAATATCGAGCCTGCCCGTACCCGCTGAGGGGAAGGGACGGCTCAGCCGGACTGAGTTCCGAGAGAGCGGGTTCCACTGCGAAGGGGGGCCCGCTCTCCCTTGCGAAAAGGGGGAAAAGGACCGCCGTGACGGTGCCGGGAAAACGGACCGGAAAGAGGGCGGCACTTCCCTGAAAAGAGGGAGGAACGGACGGCGGATAAATTCTTGGATAAGTGAGAGAAGGAGGATATCATGAACGAAATCCTCGGTAATACACAGGGGCTCAAGACAACCGTGATCCAGGAGCTGAAGAAGCTCTACGACTACAAGGTGCCCGCCTGGCAGATCATCTCTCCCGAACTGCGCACCGCCATGGCGGCGATCACCGCCGCGGTGAACCGGGAGATCAACGTGTATCTGGACAGGAAGGGGTCGGTCCGCAGTGTGGCGGTAGGCGACAGCAACACCGTCAGCCTGCCGGTGCTGGAGGGACGGAGAGGGCCGGGACGGCTCAGCGGCATCCGCTGCATCCATACCCATCCCGGCGGCAATTCCGCCCTCAGCGGTATCGACTATTCGGCCTTGCGCAACAACAAATACGACCTGATGGCGGCCATCGGCGTCAACGACGCCAAGCCGGAGGACTCCCCGGTGAGCTTCGCCATCATCACCGGCTGTGACGAGTACGGCCAGTATGTGGTGGAGGAGTACGGCCCCTTCCCGCCGAAAGTGGCGGAGGAGCTGTTCCTGCCCAACCTGCTGCACCTGGCGGAGAAACTGCTGGCCCAGCAGGAGGACGACCACGACCGTATCGCCGACCGTCCCGAGCGGGCGGCGCTGATCAGCCTGGAGTTCGGCAAGCAGGAGGGACTCTGGTCCGCGGAGGACTCCCTGGAGGAGCTGAAGCAGCTGGCGGAGACCGCCGGCGCGGAAGTGGTGGCCAAGTTCCAGCAGAAACGGCCCAAACCGGACCCCGGCTTCTTCATCGGCAGGGGCAAGGTCCGTGACCTGGCACTGTTCGCCCAGCAGGAGGACATCGACATCTGCATTTTCGATGACGAGCTGTCCCCGGCCCAGCAGCGGAACCTGGAGCAGGCTATCGGCGTGAAGGTGCTGGACCGCACGGCGCTGATCCTGGACATCTTCGCCCAAAGGGCCCAGACCCGGGAGGGCAAACTCCAGGTTGAGCTGGCCCAGCTGCAGTACACACTGCCCCGCATCATGGGACAGGGCCTGGCCCTCTCCCGTCTGGGCGGCGGCATAGGCACCCGCGGCCCCGGCGAGACCAAGCTGGAGACGGACCGCCGTGTGATCCGCGACCGGATCGCCTACATCAAGAGCTGCATCGGCAAGGTGCAGAGCGTCCGTGAGCTCCACCGCCACCAGCGGAACCGGAGCAACGTGCCCATCGTCAGCCTGGTGGGGTACACCAACGCGGGGAAATCCACCCTGCTGAACACCCTGACCCACGCGGACGTCTACGCACAGGACCAGCTGTTCGCCACGCTGGATCCCACCACCCGGCAGCTGGACCTGCCGGACAAGCGCCAGGCCATCCTGACGGACACCGTCGGTTTCATCCAGCGGCTGCCCCATCAGCTGATCGCGGCGTTCAAATCCACCCTGGAGGAGACCCTGGAGGCGGACCTGCTGCTCCATGTCATTGACGTGAGCCATCCGCTGTACAAGGAGCAGTGCCAGGCGGTGTACAAGGTGCTGGAGGAAGTGGGGGCGAAAGACCGTCCCATCATCAGCGTCTACAACAAGATCGACATGCTGCCGGAGGGAAGCGCTCTGGCGGAGCAGCTGGCCCTGCAGCCGGACACCGTGTGCATCTCGGCGAAAGAGGGCATTGGACTGGACGCATTGCTGCAGATGGTGGCCGGGCATCTGGAGATGAAGTCCATGGACCTGGAGCTGCTGTTCCCCTATACGGACTCGGCCTCCGCCGCGCGGATGCACGAGCTGGGGACCGTGCTGGAGCAGGACTACCGGGAGGACGGCGTCTACATGAAGGTCCGTCTGGATACAGAGGAGGCCAAGCGCTGGGAGAAGTACTGCATCACCGGCTGACCGGCGGTGCGGAGGACGCTTTTCCAGATGCGCCGGCGTTTTTCGGACCTGCCGACTTTTTGCAACGCTCCCTCTTTTTGACGACGCTCCCTTTTTTCAAGGAAGCGGTCCTCCCCGAAAAAGGGGAGGAAGGGGATGGGACCTCTCTCTTTTCCCGGAGAGAGGTTTATCTTTTCCCCACAACGTGCTATAGTAATAAGGTGTCATCCCGCAAGGCGGACCGGCTGTTTGCCGGCGGCAGGGGATGGCCGGAGAAGAACAGATAAAAAGGTGATAAGAACATGCAGTTGAATCAGACAGAAAAAACCATCAATCTGGAGCAGATCGAACTGGAAGCTCTCGAGCTGGTGCAGAAATCATCCCACATCTACGATGATATCTCCCTGTACAACACCCACAAGGTGATCAAGGCTTTCCGCGACAACCAGGTATCCGACTATTATATGAAGCCCACCACGGGATACGCGTATTCCGACATGGGCCGCGACACCCTGGACAGCATCTATGCCCAGATTTTCGACTGTGAGGCGGCACTGGTCCGCTCCCAGTTCGTTTCCGGAACCCACGCCCTGGCTGTGGCCATGCTGGGCAATCTGGAACCCGGTGACCATCTGATCGGCGCCACCGGCGCCCCTTACGACACCATGCAGACCATCATCGGTTCTCCTGTGGCGATCCCCGGCTCTCTGACCGAGACCGGCGTGACCTATACCGAGATCCCCATGGAGGGGAAACAGATCGACATCGCCGGTGTGTGCAAAGCCATCACCGACAAGACCAAGATGATCCATATCCAGCGTTCCTGCGGCTACAGCGCCGACCGGGAGACCCTGGACGTGGCCGCCATCGGCCACCTCATCGCCGAAGTGAAGAAAGTGAAGCCGGATGTGATCTGCTTCGTGGACAACTGTTACGGCGAGTTTGTGGAGAAAATCGAGCCTACCGAAGTGGGCGCCGACCTGATGGCCGGTTCCCTCATCAAGAACCTGGGCGGCGGCCTGGCGCCCACCGGCGGCTACATCGCCGGCAAGGAGGAGCTGGTATACCGTTCCGCCTGCCGTCTGACCGCACCCGGTCTGGCAGGGGAGATGGGCGCTACGCTGGGCGACACCGCCCGGGAGTTCTACCAGGGCCTGTTCCTGGCGCCCCATACTGTTATGCAGGCGGTGAAGACCTCCATCTTCGCCTCCGCCGTGTTCAACCGGCTGGGCTATGTGGTGAAACCGTTGCCGGAGGAGATCCGTCACGACATCATCCAGTGCATCACCCTGGGAACCGGCCGCAATCTGGAGAACTTCTGTGTGGCCATCCAGACCAACTCCCCGGTGGACGCCCATGTGGCTCCCATCCCGTCGGAGATTCCCGGCTACCAGGACAAGATCATCATGGCTGCCGGAACATTTGTTCAGGGTGCGTCCATCGAGCTCAGCGCCGACGGTCCCATGCGTGAGCCTTTCAACGTGTTCATGCAGGGCGGCCTGACTTTCGAGCACGGCATGCTGGCTGTCATGGCTGCGGCCAAGATGATTGGCCCCTGCAAGAAATAAGCAGCGGGGCAGGGGAGACATCCCGGAAAAAAGGGAGGAAGCTCCCGGAGGGACGTCTTGCCCGGTATCGTGAAAACCGGTGAGGACAGACCCGGTCCGGCATGGTGGAGACCATCCGGAATGGGGGAGCTGCAGGCTGATGCTGCGGTGAAAACCTATGTCCTGAGCCGAGAAAAGCGATGCATAAATAAAGAAGTGATTTCTGCTGAAAAAGGCGGAAATCATGGAAATAAGTAGTGAATGAAGTTGTAAGGATACCTAAAAGGTGTCTTTATGACGTCATAATAACATTAAAAACTGTTATATAAATTCATCGATATGTGTTTTTATAACAGTGAAAAAGCGGCAGAAAATGCCGCAAAAGCAGTAAAAACGCAAGAAAAAGAAGGACGCAGAGCAGGAAAAGACAACCGCATAGCAGCAGTGAGAAGCAGTAAAAAGCAGTGAAACGGCATCAAAAAAAGCTCCCCGCAGTGAATACGGGAAGCTTTTTCTTCTGATTTATGACCGGCCGGAAGAGGCCGGGGCATGAGGGAGAACCTTGAAAAAAGGGTCACATCATGCGGAAGAGGCCTACGACTTTGCCCATGACCTGGATGTTGTCGCCGCCGATGATGGGGGCGTAAGCATCATTCTCAGGCTGCAAACGGATGTTCTTCAGATCCTTGAAGTACCGTTTTACCGTGGTGTCCTCGCCGTTGATCAGCGCCACCACGATATCGCCGTTGTTGGCGTAGTTCTGCTTGCGGACCAGGATGTAGTCGCGGTCCAGGATGCCGGCGTTGATCATGCTGTCGCCATGGACGGCCAGCATGAACACATCTTCGTCGGTGCCCACCAGATCCAGGGGGATCGGATAGGTCTCCTCGATGTTCTCCACGGCCAGGATAGGCTGTCCGGCGGTCACGTTGCCCACAAGGGGAACGGGGACCACGGTCTTGTTCCGCCAGGAGGACTCGTCGGTGATCTCGATGGCTCTGGGTTTCGCGGAATCCCGGGAGATGAAGTTCATTTCCTGGAGTTTCTTCAGATGGTTATGCACGCTGGCGGTGGAGGAAAGCCCCACAGCCTTGCAGATCTCGCGTACGGAAGGGGGATAACCCTTTTCCTGGGAGAAGGCCCGGATGAAGTCCAGGACCTGTTTCTGACGTGCTGTCAGCATATCTTCTGTATATGTACCATCAAAATCCTTGGGAATACGACTCTTTCTTCTTGCCATTTAGATGACCTCCAGTGTTTACATGAATCCTTGCGGTTTGGTTTATCAACGCCGTTACAGGCAGCTATTCCATAGATATTCTTCTATAGCCTAATTATACCAAATAGGCAGAGTGCCGTCAAACAGTTGTTCATGTGTGTTCACAATCTGTTGACAGAATGACAGATAAGGCGAAAAGGAATTCGCCGGGCTGAGAAACTGTTCGAAAAAAGGGAGAAAGCCGGAAAAACGACCTCATAAAATCCGTTTTAAGCGTTTTTAGGCAAGATATCCATATGCTGATATGGAACGAAACACTAAAATGGCCAAAGAGGCTGAAAAGCGGCAATAAGAAGGAAACGGCTGGAAAAGCTGGATTTCAAGGCGGAAAAACCGGTCCGGAAGGATTGATGCAGCCGTAAAAAGGTTGTCGGATGCAAAACAGCCGGAATCAGGCGGAATGTGTCCGTAAAATTACGGAAGGAAGATCTGCGCATGGATGACCGGCAGTTGGAAATCAGCGCGAAAGAAATCCAGACGAGGTCAGGACAGCTGATTGGACTGACCGGCGGCAAGAAATGGCCGGAAGAATTCCGTTCAGGCGGAAATCCGCTTCGCCGAAAAAAGGGAGAAAGAAACGGAACCGGACTGAGGACAGGATCCTGTCGGAAAAGATGGTCCGGGGGACTGAAGAGAGACCAAGGCCCGTAAGGAGATGAATCCAGGGGGTAATCTCTTTGAATTTATTTTACGTCCGATAATATATATTATGTAAAATATAAAAATGGAAAAACGGCTTGATATAGCC
>CALAZX010000089.1 GCA_937926555.1 uncultured Negativicutes bacterium
GCCAGTTTCTCTTTCTGCCGTTCGTTCTCCTGCATCACCAGCGCCATCTCGCCTTCCAGCACGTAGACGGAGGAGATGGGACCGGGCTGGTAGCGCTCCGGCATTCTCTCGCGGTGTTTCTTGCTCATGCCGAACTTCCAGGTGAGGCCCGCGTTCAGGGCGAAGTGGCTGTTGCCGCTGTATGCCATGCCTGCATGCATCATGGTGTCCTCGTTCTCGTAGTGGGCCAGACCCAGCGCCAGCGCTTTGGCGTTGCGGTAGTAGCCCACGCCCGCCATGATCTGGGTGGGGTTCTTCAGGTCGAACTGCAGCGGATGCAGTGCGGCCAGCGCGGCGTTCATCGCATCGCCCCGGTTGCTGTCGTCCTCCAGATTGTCGATCCGGTTCTCCAGGTTGGTGATGCTGCCGCCGGCATTGGTCTCCAGCGTGGTGATCCGGTTGTCATTGTTCTCCACTTTTTTATTGATATTGCCGATTTCCGTCTTGTTGTTCTGGATTTCGGTTTTGTTCTGGTTGATCTGGTCAGTATGCTGATTTACGGTATTCTGGACGTTCTGGATCTTCTGGCTGTTGTCATTCACCTTGGTCGAGAGGTCGTTCACCGTCCGGTTCATGTTGTTCACGGTGTTGTTCATGTTGGTGATTCCGGCCTGGACGCCTTTCAGCTGGGCCACGTTCACCGCGTCGGTATCCTGAGTGCCCGCAGCCACGCCGGTGATCTGGCGGGTCACCTTGTTGGCCACGTCGCCTACGGATACGGCTGCCGCTGTGGATTTCCAGGTGCCGGTGTCGTCAGCGCTGTGATCCTCTCCCGCGATGTCAAAGCCCACGGCTCCCTTGTCCACATTGGCTACGGATCCGGCGCCCAGCGCCACACCGCCCTCCACGGCCACCTTGGCGTTATGACCGATGACCACCGCCTCTTTCGCGGTGTGTTCCGTCTCCGCGTCGGCGGAGCCCAGGATGATGCTATTGTCGCCGCCGGTCACCTTGTGGTTGTCACCGTTGACGATGACGCTCTTGGAGCCTGACACCTTGTTCTGCACGCCGTACATATAGATGTTGCTGCTGTTGTTCACGGTGTTTTTGAAACCGTTGATATAGTTCTGGGTAGCGGGCTTGGAAAAAGTGCCGGTGAGCTTGTTGTTGACGCCCATCACCAGAGACTGCAGACCGTAGTCCACCTTGTTGCCGCCGCCGAAGACACCCACGGAGCCGCCGCTGTCGCTTTTCCGGATGACATCCCGCAATGTGCCGGCGAACTCTTCGACAGAAACCTTCTCCGCACCTTCTTTTACTTTATCCTCTAAGCCGTCAGGCAATGATACCAGAGAATTGGTCACCTCATTGCCGGCACCCATGATAAGCGTGCCGTTGCTCTGCTCAATTCTGTTGGCAACACCCACAATGCTGCTGGCCAGGCCGGCTACCGACGGTCCCTCCAAAAACGATCCAAAGAAACCGGCTCGGGATTCGATACTGTTGAAAGCCCCCGTGATAGTCGCGCCGAAATTCTGTGCGGCAGCCCAGTTGCCCGCTCTGCCGCCATTATAATCGCCGGTCATAATGGAATTCGCACCGGTCAATGCAGAGAATGCCCCGGCTGCGGAACTGTTCGTGCCGATTGTGGTGGCTCCCACAACGATGTTATAAGCACGTGTATTGTTGCTCTCCATCGTTATGCCGCCGATTTTCCCGTTGTAATTGTGGTCGCCGATCATGATGCTGCCGGACCGCGCATATGTGTTTCTGCCGATGGCGATTGACACGTTGGTCTTTGACAGATCCTCCGGGACATAAGACGACCCAGTGTCCCTATACGGAGTCTGCCCGAAGCTGAACAACGCTTCCTGGTTACCGGCCATGACTTCGGCATGGGCGTTGGTGCCGATAGCGATACCATCCGGCTGTCCCACATAACTGTTTACCTGAGATCCGGCACCAATCGCAATGCCGTTTGCCGTTTCCGCCTTGGCGGACTCGCCGATTGCCACCGTCTTGTCTTTCCCGGCCTCGCTTCCCGTACCGATAGCGATACCGGGTCCCTCACCTGCCGGGTTGGTCGCCGGAGCCGCCACTGCCATGCCACCGAAAAGCGTGGATGTGATCATTAACGATAAGATGATTTTTTTTTGCCATATCCTCTCTCATATCCATTCCCTCCCTATTTTTACTAATGATACAGAGATAGTATGCTTTAAGTTTCACCTATTGTAACACTAGGGTAACTAATTTGCAAGATAATAATTGTCAGTTTTTACTGAATGTCGGAATATTGTACAAATGTCACACTTTTTTCACTGAAACAGCGCTTCCCGACTGCTTTTTGCGAAAAAAATAGCGACAAAAGTTTTCTTGGACACGACAAAAGCGGCATGGATAAATATCCATGCCGCTTTCTCTCACTATAATATGGTCAGATTGGGAAACTTCCGGGGAGGACCGGTGATCCGCCCTGGCAGGCTGACGCCCCGGGGCTTTTTATTTTCCTGCCAGAAGCCTGTCCAGTTTCGCTTCCAGCTCAGCCAGCTTCGCTTCCTGGCTGGCGATCTTCATCTTCTGCAGCGCGTTCTCCTGCTGCAGAGTCTGCACTTCGCTCTCCAGCACGTAGACCGAGGAGATGGGGCCGGGCTGATACCGTTCCGGCATCTTCTCGCGATCCTTCTTGCTCAGGCCGAACTTCCAGCTGATGCCGCCGTTCAGTGCGAAATGGCTGTTGCCGCTGTATGCCAGGCCGGCGTGCAGCATGGTGTCCTCGTTCTCATAACGGGCCATGCCCAGGGCCAGCGCATACGCGTTGCGGTAGTAGCCCACGCCCGCCAGGATCTGGTTGGGGTTCTTGGGGTCGAACTGCAGCGGATGCAGGGCTGCCAGCGCGGCTCCCTGCGCGTGACCGCGGTTGCCGTCCTTTTCCATCCGGTCCATCTTGTCGGACAGGTTGGTGATATCCCCCTCATTTCTGGTCACCCGGTTGTCCAGGTTGGTGATGTTCGTGGTGTTGTTGGAGATGTCGGTCTCGTTCTTCTCCACCCGGTTTTCGATCTTGCTGATATTGCCGCCGAAGTCTTTCCGCTCCAGATCGGTGATCCGGGTCTCATGGTTGCCCAGCTTTTCGTTGATGGTGGTGATGCCGCCGTTGATAGTGGTGATATCGTTCTCGGTCTTGGTCACACGGTCACCCATGTTCTTGATGTCCGTGGTGTTCTGCGTGATCTTCTCCGTGTTGGACTTCACATCGCTCTTGATGTTGGTCACATCGCCGGTGATATTCTTCACGTCGCCCTTGATGTCCTTCACATCGTTCTTCAGGGTGGTCACGTCGCCGTTGATGGTGGTGATATCTTTC
>CALAZX010000090.1 GCA_937926555.1 uncultured Negativicutes bacterium
CCTTCATCCTGCACGTTGACTGCTTCGAGGATGACCAGGAGACGGCCGTTGACGTGATGAGCTGGTTCGCCTCCGTGGTCCCGGCCATCGCTTTCGCCAGGGCCTACTCCCAGGCCCGTGATGTGGCCATCTCTTACGTGGATCAGATGATAGACATGGCCGACAAGGACGCCATGGAGCGGGAACTGGTCCGCCTGAGGGAGGAGAACCGGGTTCTCCGAGACCAGGCTCAGGAACGCCAGGACAAGTTGAACCCGCTGCAGCTGGAGAACGACCGTCTGCGGGTCCAGCTGGCGGACATGAAAGAGGCCATGGACGACGTCCAGGAGGAGACGGATCTGCTGGCAGAGATTGCCAAGCAGGGGCTGTTCCCAATGGCAGGGCCGGAACCCTGCGACCTGTCCCAGCACCGTGTGGTAATCGCCGGGGGCCACGAGTCGTGGCAGCGCAGAATCAAGGAGGCGTACCCCAGCGTGACCGTCATCGAGGCGGAGAACTTCGACCCGGCCGTCATTGAGGGTTGTGACGTCATCGCCTACAACTGGATTTACGGAAGCCACAAGCTGTACTACAAACTGATCAGACTGGCCAGGGCTAACAAGAAGAAGATCATCTATATCAGCAACAACAACCTGGAATTTTTCCGCAGGGCAATGAATTGTACTTGAAAGTGGCCTGTTATTTTGTGGTATAATTATACCGCGGAAAGAAAACAAGACCCCATAATTCTCCCGGAGTCCTGTCCAGTGGCTCCCATGTGGCTCCCAAAATCTACCCCAACGAACTGGGGATAACAGCTGTAAGCCGCATGAGAATAAGGTTTGTTGAATTCGCAACATTACAATACAAATGTTTGATATTATTTTAATATCATCCCGAAAAACACAAGAAACCGCATGAACTAGATGTCCATGCGGTTTCTTCTTGTTTCTGCGTTCCCTTGTTTCATCGTGATGCTTGTCCAGTGGCTCCCAAAAGGCTCCCAGGAGTCTCCGGTGCAAGTGTCATCTTTTCACCCCACGGAAGAGAGTCCACGGCATCGATGTACTGCTGCACATGGGTGTGGGTGTAGACATCTTTGGTCACATCGTTCGTGACCGAGTGTCCAACGATGCGCTTGATGATCATATCGGGTATCCTCCAATTCGTAGCCATGGTGACGAATGTGTGGCGGGCATCGTGAGACGTATGCCCCGTGAGCCCAAATTCTTCCATTACAGCGTTGAAAGTGAGGTCTACGCGTATTTTCCCGCGGTTCACATTAAAGCCGTCCATACCGGCAGTAAGCAGGGTCTTGGACTGTGCGAAGCGGGCCACCGTCGCGAAGTGTTTCACGAAAGGCAGGATACACTTGGCAATGGGAATCTGACGATTCCTGCCCGCTGCCGTCTTGGAGCCGCCCACCATGATCCGGTTCTTCAGGTCCACGTTCTCCAGCAGCAGGTTGGAGAGCTCGCCCCGCCTCATGCCGGTGTACACCAGGATGAGGACCATCTTGACGCGGGGGTCCTCAGCATGTGCCCAGAGCGTCCGGACCTCTTCCGTGGTGAAGGTGCTGTGCTTCTTGCTCTGGGACACCTTCGGCAGCGATACATACCGGGAGTAGTCCTTGTCGGCTAAGTCGTTGGCAATCGCGTACTCGTACACCTGGTGGCAGATGCTGACAACCTGCCGGATAGATGTCGGTGCCAACCGACTCATATCGATGCAGCGCTGTATATGTAGCGCTTTGATATCTTTAATCTGCATATCCCAGATCGGGGCCAAGTGCTTGTAGTAGCTCTGCGTGTTTTCCCGGACTTTCTCGCCTCTGCGCCGTTTCGCCGCCGCCACAACCTGCCACACGTCGTTGAAGGTGATGTCCGCAAATGCCTGAGCGCTTTTGATGGGGTTCCCGTTGTAGGCATCCAGCGCCTTCAGGGCTTCCGTTTTCCCAGGGAAGGAGCCGATGCTCTTGCGGATCCGCCGGCCGGTCTCATCGTCATAGCCCAGATGGACCACTGCCACCCAGGGGTTCCGGCGTCTGATCGGGTTCCCGTCCTTGTCCTTGGGGCTCCTGGTCTTGCCGTCCTTGCGATACACTGTTCCGAATCTGTTTGGTCGTTTCATATGAAGTCCTCCTTTTACTGAAGGCCTTCCCTATGCTATAATGATAGACATAGGGAGTGCTCTTCTAAATCCATTGGTTGGGTAATTCTCTAGCTGACCGCCTGGTGCTGCAACACCGGGCGGTCTTTTTTATTGCTAAAAAGGAACTTCCAAATCGCGGTTAACGAGTGAGGCAGTGCGCGCTTGCGCTTTTTCCTCTTCCCATGAAGGCAGTGCTTTTTTGGCAAAGAATAGGG
>CALAZX010000091.1 GCA_937926555.1 uncultured Negativicutes bacterium
GAGCATGCCGGCGGCGAAATCCACCGCGGTGACATGGCCTTCCGGTCCGATGGCCTTCAATAAATAGGGGAGCAGCACGCCGGTGCCGGAGCCCACGTCCAGCACCCGGGCACCGGCGGGGAGGTCGGCCATCTCCAGCAGCCGTTCCAGCCGGGAGGTGTCCGCGTTCCGCATGCCGTCCCAGGAGGAGGCCATGGAGTTGAAGAAGGCGATCTCCTGCTCCTTTTTGCTCATGGTGGCGTCATTTCTCTCTGTCATGGCTCAGCCCTCAGAACCGCTGGGTCAGGCTGCAGGTGAAGACGCGGCCTTCCATGGGATAGCCGGCGATCTCGCTGTACTCCTTGTCGAACAGGTTGAAGACGGAGAAGTTCAGGGAGGTGTCGGTGTCGAAATCCCGGGTGAGGGAGATGTTGTGGACCGCATAGCCGCCGATGGTCTCCACTTCGTAGGCGCCGGGTCTCGTAGCGGGGAAGCCCTTGGTGGCTTTCTGACTGCTGGTCCAGGTCATGTCGTAGCGGGCGTGCCAACCGTCCTTGTCGAAACGGTAGCCGGCGGCCAGGAGATGACGGGGACGGTAGTCCAGCTCGCCTTTCAGCCCGATGACGTCATTGCCCTTCACGCCGTCCTTCTCGGTGTGCTGGTTGGTGTAGTTGAGGAACAGGGCGGAGGACTTGTCCATCTGCCAGGTGTTCTCCAGCTCAGCACCCCACAGTTTGGCGTGGTTGATGTTATAGGCGTTGAAGGGGAAGGTGTGGGTGAAGTTGATGTAGTCCTTCAGGTCTTGGTAGTAGCCGGTGATCCTGGACTCCACCTTGTCGCCGAAGCGGTGCTTCACGCTGGCCTCGTAGCCCCAGCCTTTCTCCGGTGCCAGGGGCAGCTTGGAGGCGAAGTTCATGGGTCCCAGCACCACGCCCTGGCAGTGCCAGTAGAACTCGGCCATGGAGGGAGCCCGCCAGATCCGGTTCACGGACAGGCTGGTGGAGGTCTTGTCGTCATGCTTCAGGGTCACGTTCAGTTTGGGGGACACGGCGCTCTCGCGGAAGGAGTGGACCTTCACGGCGCGGCTGTCGTCCCGGTCGCCTTTGGCCCGGTCATAGCGGAAGCCCAGGTTGGCGGTCCAGCGCTCGTCGGGAGACCAGTGGTCCTCCAGGTAGAAGCCCATGGTGTCCATCTTCTGGGAGGGATAGAGGCCGCCGCCGCTGTTGTTCACGTTCTTGTTGTACCAGCCGTAGCCGTAGCGCAGCTTCTTCATGTCGAAGCCGTAGCCCAGCCGGTGGCTGTCATTGATCTTCACGTCGCCCTGGTAGAGAAGGCCGGAGGACAGGTCGGTGACATTGTAGCGGTCGAAGTTCAGTGCGCCGGAGGGATTGATGGACACCTCACGCTGCTTCTCGTTGTTCTTCCACCAGGTCACACGGTTGCCCAGGTCCTCGGTGCGGGAGTCCCAGGTGAGGGTGTAGTTGTTCCGGAAGATCTTGGTGTAGGAGCCGTCGCCGGAAGGCGCTTTGGTGCCGGCGAAGCCGTCGTTGTCCGGGGTCACGGGGTAGCGGCTGTCATAGCCGGGGGTGCCGGGGACATTGGCGATGACGAGACCCCGCTCCAGCTCCTGGTGGTCCAGGGTGGCGTGGAAGCTGTTGGCGTCGTCCAGCCGGTAGTCCATGCGGATGCCGGTCTGCTCGTTGTCATAGTTGCTGTTGCGCAGGTAGGCGTCCTTGCGGGACTTGTTCACGTAGACCGTGGCGCCCAGGCGCTCTCCCTGCATCCGGTAGTTGGCGGTGTACTGCCGGCGGTGCTTGCTGCCCGCCATGGCCTGGACCTCGCCGCCGGAGACATCGGCTTTCTTGGTGATGATGTTGATGACGCCGCCTTCCGTCTGGCCGTAGGCCGCGGATTTGGCGCCTTTGGTGATCTCAATCCGGTCCACCATGCCCAGGGGGATGGCAGTCCAGTTCACGTTGCTGCCGCCCATGACGCCGGCCATATTGTAGGGCACGCCGTCCACCAGCACGGTGAAGTGGCGGGAGTCATGGCCGCGGAGCTTGACGGACAGGTCCTCGTTGCCGCCTGCGTTGGGACGGTCCTGGATCTGGATGCCCGCGGTGTAGCGGAGCAGTTCGGGCACGGTCTTGGCCGCACCGATATTGGTCTGCGCGGCGTCCACCGTGGTGTCGGGGGTGTCGCCGGAGGCGTAGATGACGATGTCAGGCACATTGTAGGAAGGAATCTCCGCCGCCATGGCGGTGCCGCTGAGTGCCAGCAGGGCGAGGGTTAACCGGATGGATTGACTGAATTTCATGAAACAGCCACCTTTCTGCATGATATTTTACAAAAAACTACATATATAAGGTGTTGCATTGAAACCTGAGATATGCTGCCCGGTCTGTGAAACGGACCACGACAAAAATGAGATATGCTGCCGGGTCCGGGAAGCGGACCGCGACGAAAAATGGGGATGTCCGGGATGCTGCCATATCCGGCTGCCCGGAACATCCGGAACTCCGGAGTCAGTAGGAGAGCTGGCGGCGGAAGACGTTCTCCAGCCGCGCCGCGATGAGGGGCACCAGGACCAGCTGCAGGAT
>CALAZX010000092.1 GCA_937926555.1 uncultured Negativicutes bacterium
CCTCCACCACCCGCTGGATGGTGGCATCGGGGTCCCGGAAGTATTCGCTGCCGCGGATCCGGATGAAACGCCATCCCAGGCGCTCCAGGATGGTCTGCCGCTCCATGTCCTTGCGGATGTCGTCGCCGCTGTGCCACCGCTCGCCGTCACATTCGATGGCGATTCGTTTCTTGCCGCAGACAGCCACCATATCGATCCGGTAGGCGCCCACTTCCCACTGCTGCACCAGATGGTAGCCTCTTGCGGACAGCGCGCCGGCCACGCCCACCTCGAAGGGTGAGTCGGCCAGGTTCTCGATTTCCGCCAGCTTTCTCTCCCGGGACTCGGGATTCTCCGCGTATTCCAGCAGGTTCCGCCGGATATCTCCGGGTTTCAGGTCGTTTTTCGCATCCAGTGAATGGACCACCCAGAGCTGGTCCCGGGCACGGCTCACCGCTACGTTATAACGTTTGCGGTACAGGTCGTCGGCGCCGAAAGTCTTCATCCGGAGAGGTCCCTCTCCGTCGCCGCTGTCCACCATGCTGAGGAAGATCACATCCCTCTCATCACCCTGTAGGCTGGCGGAATCGCCGCAGATGATCTGCCGGTCCATGAAGGTACGGTTGCCCAGCACCCGCAGGAGCTCCTCCCGCACCAGGTCGCCCTGGTCGTTGCCCAGCATCGAGATGACGCCGAAAGTCTTGCCTTCATATTCCGGCTCCGCGATGCAGGCCTTGATCAGTGCCGCGATGGTCTTTGCCTCCACCACATTCAGCTTCTTCACGTCGTCACGCCGCCCGTCCACGCGGTAGCTCACCACGGCCGGAAGCAGCACACTGTCCGCAGCCTCACGCAGGGGTTTGATCTTCCCGTCGTAGGAGAGGCTGTTGCTGAAACCGATGATCGGCGGCACGCAGCGGAAATGCTCCCGCAGCATCAGCGGTGTATAGGTGGTCATCGCCAGGTCATAGATGGATGTCTTGCCGGTGTACAGATGGGAGTTGGGGATCTTGTTCTCGATATACATCTGCTCCAGTTCCCGTACCTTGTCCTCCTTCTGTCCCACCGCCGTGGGGCTCACCTGCTTGTCGTCTCCGACGATGATCACTTTCTCACCCATGCAGAGAAGAGTCAGGGCGCTGATATCCGACTGGCTGGCCTCATCGATGATGATCACGTCGAACTTGTTGTTCCTGGGGCTCAGGGTCTCCATGGCGCGGTTCAGTGGCATGATCCAGGCCGGCACCGCGCTCTGGCACTGCTTCATCTTCTCCCGGGCGATGGCTCTGAGCCGGGGCGCCTTTTTGCCCGTGCCTTTGCCGATACGCTTCACGGTCTGTTTCCAGCCCTGCAGATTCTGTTTCAGCGCGATGTCACTCTCTGTACGGGACAGGAGGTGGTACCAGCCCATTTTCTCCGCATACTCCGCGGTTATCTTCCGGTACTCGACGGACAGTTTCCTGCTTTCCTGCTGCAGTTCACGGAAGGGCTTGCTGTTGATGTCCCGGATGATCCGGTCCAGCTGTTTCCATTTCCATGCCTCGGCCACGGATTCGGGAGGCAGGTTGTTCCCGTGGATGCCCTCGCGGTTGCGGATCTGCTCCGCCCACAGCCGAGCATCGGGTGCCAGTTTCCCCAGCAGTGTCTCCCGGGAGCGGAGCACCGAATATTTGGGATACAGTTTCTTCAGGCGGCTGTAGGCCCGGCTGTAGCGGTCCAGCTGCTCCTGCTTCACGTCCTCCCACCGCAGGTTGTCCAGCATCTCGCAGCAGATATCGCTGCCGCCTTCAGCACCTTCCCGCAGCGGTTCCCGGTAAAGACGGAGGGTGGACTCCAGCAGGTTTTTCTCCAGCGCTGTCTTACAGAAGCTGCAGAACAGGGGGATTTCCTCCCGGACTGTGTCCATCAGTCTCTCCAGCATCCGGATATCCGATTCCATACGGTCTTCCGCAATCAGGCTCTCCGCATCGATGCCCATGTTGTCCAGCAGTTCCGTCAGCCCGGCATATTCGTTCTCATGCCAGTCCAGGCACCGCTCTATCTCGGGAACGGTCCGTTTCGCGATGGTCAGCGGCTCCGTCTCCGACAGGCTCGCGAACTCGGGTCCGCCGGCCACCGTCACAAGGTCGTGCCAATACCGGCCGCACTGGTCGATCTCCTCCTCCAGCTCCAGCTTGCGCAGCACCAGGTCGCACTGCTCCGGTGTCTCCACAGGCATCCCGTTGATGGTGATGCGGCGCTTGGTTTCCTTAAGCCCGGAATTCATCATGAACTTCATTTTCCCCAGGAAACCGCCGGCCTCCAGATTACGCTTGAGATCCTCCACATGCCGGCGGGTGAGGGGCATGCCATCCCGCCGGATGCCGATTTCCAGGCCGAACTGGTCCCGCAGCGTCTGCTCCCGCAGCCTGTCCGCTTTCTCCAGCTGCCCCACCAGGGTCTCCCAGCGTTCTCTCTCCACGCCGCCGTTCCGTCCTGCGGCCACAACCGACAGGAGCCAGGGCTTCTCCACCTGGATCGCCTCTGCGGACTCCTCCCGCTGTTCCAGCTCCCCGATTTCCGGATAGCCGATATGATGCCGTCCCCCCGGAAGTTTCAGGAGGATGGTCTCCTCATCCGGTTCCAGTCCGATTTTCCAGGAAGACTCCTCCAGCAGCCCGCCGAGCTTCCGCCGGCAGCGTTCCAGACTGGCCGCCATATCAGCGTATTTCTCCGGCTCCAGCAGGGTCCCGGGGTCGGGAAGCGCGCACTCCAGCTCCAGCTCTTCCTCCTGCGACACCATGTCGTTGCTGCGGTACAGCTCCACCAGCTCGTCGTGGGACAGGGGCAGCGCCGCATCCGGCACCACATCGCCGGGGATGATATGCTCCAGCCGCTCCTTGTTCTTGCGGACAAAAAGCGCCGCCTCCCGGGGGCTGTATTCATTGCCGTCCAACGTGATGCAGTTCATCTCCTCATGCATCATCGCGAACAGTTTCTTACGGGTATCCGCCAGTTTCCGGCTGATCTCCTCCCGCCGGGGCTGCAGCCGTTCCACCTCTTTTTTCAGGTCAAAAGCCGTGTGGCGGCTCATATAGTCGGAGATGCCGTCCACAGAGCGCTCCATGTCCAGGTTGCTGTCCTCCAGCACGGTGACGCAGAGGTTTCTGAGCCTGGGGTCCAGCTTGTCTTTCAGCACCTTCAGCGCTTTGGATGTATGGCTTGTCACCAGCAAGCTTTTCCCCTGTGCCAGGAAATGCCCCATGAGATTCGCGATGGTATGGGTCTTGCCCGTGCCGGGAGGTCCCTGCACCAGCACCGCGTTCTCCGTCTCTATTCTGCGGGCGATCTCCAGCTGCTCCCGGTTGGCTTCCTTGGACAGCAGGATCTCCACGCTCTCGCCGCCGATGGCGGCCAGCCGCTCTCCGATATCCTCCGGTTCCGGTTCTTTCACAGGAGGATTGGAGTCGGCCTCCACGATATCGCTGATGGCGGGAGGGAATTCCCAGCCATCCTCCGCCATGCTGATGATTTCCCGGATGTTTTTCAGACTTCCGTCCATCCTCTCCCTGAAGATATAGAGGGGCTCATCACAGATCATCAGCCGGCCGCCCTGGCGGATCCAGCCATCTCCCTCCGGCAGACCGTCCTCGCCGTAGATACCGTCGGCGGAGAGCTCATTGGTTATTGTTTTCAGGAACGGCGCCAGACCGTCCCGGTCCAGGGGATGGTAATCCGCCTCCTGCATTCTTTCCGTCATGCTGCCGATGGAATCCTTCCGGATATCCTCCCCCATCTCCATGAACGCTTCGGTGTACAGGTTGGTGGACGCCTCCGTGTCCTTCAGGAAGATGATGTCCGACTCGCTGTCAAACTCCAGCTTCACGCGGCGGGTCAGCAGCGGATGGCAGATATCCCTGTTCTCCGCGTCCAGGAGGATGCCGTTGGCCACGATCAGCTCAAACTTGTCGCTTTCATTCTCCAGCGTGAAGAACAGGCTGTGCAGTGCCGCGAAAAGGCGACGGGTGTTCTTTTTACGGTTCTCCACCGCCATCCACTGCTCCCGCTTCTCCAGCCAGGAATGGTAGAAAGCCACCCGCGCCGGGTCATCCTCGAACCGTTCCCGGTGGTATTCGAACCGCTCGTCCACCACTTTCAGCTCATTGCCGTATCTATCGGTGCAGCGCTCCTCGCGGACTCCGGGGCGCTCCGTCTCCAGCTCGTCCCAGCCCGGCTTCAGCCAGACACGCAGCCCCGCTCCCGGCGAAGGGCAGGGGGTCATGACGGGATTCCGGACAGCCAGAAGGGTGTCCTCCCCATACTCGGCCTCCCCGTCCACCTGTCCCGGATATCGTATCGTGATGTGCTCCGGATCGTCCTGCATCTCCGACAGACGCATGGCCCACGGGTAATCCTGATACCGGAACACCAGCTTCTGTCTCAGTTTCTGCAACGCTTCCAGGAATTGGAACAGCAGTATCCCTTTCTTCTGGACCCCGTTCCCGTCCTTTACCTTCTTTTTCGCCACAACCATCTCTCCTATCCTTATTTAAAAGCAGGCTCATTCTCATGCATCGCTGCAGCATCCTGCCGCCCTGGTTTTGTATTCAATCTTTTTTATTTTACCATCTCACGTGGCAAAAACCAAATAGGAATCGTGTTTTAAAAACAACAACAGCCCATTCTCACGAACGGGCTGCATCACATTCTGTCAATATCCGGTCTTGCCTGTTTCCCTGCGGCCGCATGGTCCGGGATCACTTCTCCCCGCCATACTCCGGCGAGGGGTCCTCCACCTTCTTCTCACGCTCCAGTCGGGTGCGTTCCGGCTCAATCAGCCGCACCTTGTCCCCCTGGCTGCGGACCCACATGTCGATACCCTCGCCCATCACTTCCGCCTCCAGGGTGTACACCCCGTCCCGCTGGAACAGCACCTCGGCGGTGGGCAGACGGTCCAGTATGGCATTCACGTCCGGCCCGCTGTACTCGAAGCGCACCCTGCGCAGATCGCCGCCGTACATGTAGTGGATCTTGTTGCGGAACTCCCCTTCCTCGAACCGCTTGATATAGGGAATGTGGAATTTCTCGGGAAGGATTTTCATGGACTGGATCCGGTCCATCCGGTAGATGGTGGGACCCGCCCCGTTCCCTTCCAGCTTCTCCCTGATCTCCTCGTCATCGATGAAGGCGATGAGATAGAAGTAGTATTCGGAGAAAAGGATAGCCAGGGGCCGCAGTTTCCGGTGCACCGGCTCCTTCTTGCCTACAGCGGAATACTCCACCTCGATGCAGTTGTAGCCCCGGATGGCCTTGCCCACATCCCACATCAGCTCCAGGAAATCCTCCCGGTGGTTGGGCTCCACATAATGGAAAATCTCGTTGCTCACCAGCGCCTGGATTTTCTGTCTGCTGTTCTCAGGCGAGGAGCAGGAGATCAGCTTGTCCAGCAGGCCTTTCATGGTGTTCCGGTCGAAAGCCCGGCTGTCCAGCAGAATCTTGCACAGCGCCAGGATCTCGCTGTTGCGGAGCCTGCGGTCCTGGGTGAGCTCCAGGCGGTACCCCTTGACGCTGCGGTCGTAGACCACGGCGTTCATCACGCCTTCCCTATTGCTCTCGTTGTCCAGGTAATTACGTATATCATCGATATCCCTCTGGATACTCCGTTCGTTCACGTTGTATTTCAGGGATTCCTCATTTTTCTTTATATACTGTCCATTGAGCAGTTTTGTGTAGATGCCCAGAACCCGCTCAATCTTCGCGCTTTTCATCCCCACCGCACCTCCTGTATATCTATTAGTATACATTTGCCCTATGACAGGATATGTCTTCCTGGTTTCATTCCTGTTATTTTGCGGTGTTTTCTTTTCAAATGTGGGTTTTCACGTCTTTGTCCGGTCTTTTTATCCGGAAATTCTCATGATTTTCCGGCGCTGTTTTTATAAGGTCATATTCTGTCCATGTAGTGTTGTATAATGAAGTTGTAACGAGGCGATGACATCTCATGTCATAACATACTAACATACTCCTTTTATTATAGTTCCTCTTTTTATATGGATGTCCACCGCCTTGTACTCCTTGTTTATCTTGTGTGGTTGAATTGTTTTTCATGAGTTTTTCTCCAGTTTTTTTCTTCTTGCCCCGCAGCGATGCGGGGGTCTTTTTTTATGTCTTGCGAAAATCTCTTTATTTCATGCAAACAATCCGAATTTTATAGTATAATGGCTGCATGTGTCTGAAAGGAGTCTTTTGATGAAAAAATTACTTGTTCTCTTGGTCGCATTCCTCGCTTTCTTTGGATTCGCCCCTGCCGAAGCCCGATTCCTCACAGGCGGGGAGTATAAAGAACCGCCGGTTGTCCATGTGGAGTCTATTTTCGGAGACGAGCTTGAGTTTGTCTGGGACAAGACGAAACAAAATGAGCATGCCGAGGCATTGCGGCAGTTCGTCAAAACAAAGGGATCGCTTGATTCCGATAAAACCCTGATCACCATCGCTTTCCGGGGAGGCTATTTCGAGACCCTTCTGCAGAAAGACACGGAGGACATCAGCGGTATCCGTTTTGACAGCTCTTTGGCCTGCGGGCTCAGATCAAAAAAAATGTTCTTTCCCCGCTGGATTGATTACAAAGACTATGGTTACGATATATGGAACGTGGAGATATATGAAGCCACAGGAGATTATTACCAGAGCCCGCCCCGGAAATTACTCGACCTTCTCCACACCTACCAGGCTCACGGTGCATACGGTCCGGTCAATGTCCGGTTGTATAGGGCCATGACGGAATGGGTGGAGAAAGAGCGCAGAGCCTATGCGGCTACGCTGGAATTCTGCATCAAACATCCGAAAACGATGGAAGAGATCCTCCCTATCGAGAAAGACCTTGAGCAGATTATCCAGGGTCTCTGAGATACCCGGTCAGACAAAACCTCCCCAGCATAAAAAAAGAACCCCCGGTCCGCAATGGGCCGGGGGTTTTTCTATCGTTCCGCTTTATTCTGTTGTGCAGGTTCAGAAGCCGGATGCAAAACGCTGCCGCCGCCCGCCTCTACTTCTTTTCCTCCCAGAGGACCCTCACTTCCGTCCCCTCGCCGGGGATGCTGGTGAGCACGATCTTGCCGCCGGTGAGCAGTACCGCCTTCTTCACGATGGACAGGCCCAGTCCGGTACCCTCGATCTCCTGGCTCCGCCCTTTGTCCACCCGGTAGAACCGTTCGAAGATGCGGCCCTGTTCCTGCTTGTCGATGCCGATGCCGGTATCCCGCACGGAAAGTCCCGTCATGCCGTCCTCCACCAGGGTGCTGAGGATCACCTTGCCGCCTTTCCGGTTGTACTTGATGGCGTTCTCCGCCAGGTTGTAGGCGATGCGGTACAGGCTCCGTGCCGGAGCGTGGATGGCGGGCTCGCAGGGGAAAGCCGTCACCAGCTCCACCTCCATGGATTCCGCTTTGAACTCCAGGTCCTCCTTCACGTGAAGGAGGATGTCCGTCAGGGATTGGGCCTCCCCGGTGACGAAGCTCCGCTGCTCCTCCTGCTCCGCATCCAGCCGGGACAGGGTCAGGATGTCCTGGACCAGGCCGATGAGCTTCTGGGCCTCGCTGTAGATCTTGTCCGAGAACTGTACCATGTCCTCCGGCGGCACCATGCCGCTCTTCATGATCTCCGCATAGCCGGAGATGGAGGTCAGGGGCGTCTTCAGCTCGTGGGAGACGTTGGCGGTGAATTCACGCCGCAGCTCCTCCCGCTGGACAATGTCCGTGATGTCCACGGCGTTCAGCATGGCGCCGATCACCTGCTGCTCATAGTTCAGCATGGGGCTCACCATGAGGTAGATGTTGCGGCTGCCCAGCTTCAGCTCCAGCTCGTTCTTCTCGCCCCGGAGGGCGGATTCCACCGCGTCGATGATCAGGGGCTGCCGTGTCACCTCCAGGAGGGACTCCGGCTTCTTCCCGCCCACCGGCAGGGTCTTGCCGGACAGCAGATCCAGTGCGCTGTCGTTGATGCTGATGATGCGGTTCTGCCTGTCGATGAGGATGAAACCCTCGGTGAGGTTCTTGATGATGCTCTCCAGCTCTTTCTTCTGGTTGAGGATCTCCGCCTCCTTCACCGCCAGCGCCTCTTTCTGGCTCCGCATCCGCATCAGCAGGGGATCCAGCTCCTCATAGCCCTCCCCCAGGTCCGGTTTCTCGAAGTCCATCCGGTTGATGGGCTCCACAATCTTCCGGGCCAGCTTCCGGGCCAGGAGCACCGCCAGTCCCAGAATCAGCGCCGCGATGAACAGCAGCACGGCGGACATGTCGTAGAGCACCGCCAGCAGCGTATTCCTGGTCACCGCCAGCCGCATCACGTCGCCGTTGTCCAGGCGCACTGCATAGTAGATGGTCTTCTGGGCCAAGGTGTCCGAATACCGCTCGGACAGTCCCTTCCCCGTCTCGAAGGCGCTCTTTATCTCGGGGCGGTCCTTGTG
>CALAZX010000093.1 GCA_937926555.1 uncultured Negativicutes bacterium
AAACAAGATCCGAAACGAGAATGGATTGACCGTAAGGTTGGACAGAGGTGTTATATATGTTCAATAAAAATCTGATAGGGGACGGCAACGAGTCCAAAGTCTATGTGGTGCTGATTGTGCTGCTGTGCCTGGTGCTCACCGTGCTCCAGCCGGTATTCCTGCCGGTAGGCATCGTGATTGTCATCGCGTCGGTCTATTTCGCCCGCCGGAGCCAGCATTCCAAGCAGGCCACCATGACCGGCTACCTGGACGACGTGATCCGCAACATCGAGCGGACCAACCATTTCGCCACCCGCAACCTGGAAGTGGGCATGGCGGTGTTCTCCAGCGAGGGCAAGCTCCAGTGGAAGAATGAGCGGTTCCAGGAATGGACCGGTATCAAGAACCTGGAAGGCAAGAAGCCGGAGGATGTGCTTCCCCTGCCGGACAACGCTTTCGAGACCATGTGCGTGAAAGATGATGCCCGTGTGATTTTCATGAACGGACATTACTATATGATGAAATATTTCAGCGTGCAGCTGCAGCCTGTGGGCAAGAAAGCCGGCGCCACCGGCAGCCTGAAGAACAGTCTGATGCTGTACCTGACCGACGTGACGGACTATGAGAACCTGAAGATCAAGGTGCAGAACGACCGCATCTGTCTGGCCCATATCCGTTTCGACAACTACGAGGACGTGATGAAAGGTCTCAGCGAGGTGGCCCGGGCCAACGTGGACGGCGCTGTCAGCGAGATTGTCAGCAAATGGGTGGAGGACATGGGCGGTTTCGTCTGGCGGGCCAACAAGGAGAGCATCCTGGCCGGCTTCACCTTCAGCTGCCTGAAAAAGGCTATGGACGAGAAGTTCTCCGTGCTGGACAAAGTCCATGAGGTGCATCTGGAGAACAAGCTGACCCCCACCCTGAGCATGGGTGTCTCCATTGACGGGGCCAACCTGAAAGAGGTCAGCATGAACGCGGCCAAATCCCTGGACCTGGCTCTGGGCCGCGGCGGCGACCAGGCCGTGGTGGAGATCAACAAGGAGCTGCAGTATTTCGGCGGCACCACCGCCGTCACCGCCAAGAGCACCCGGGTGCGGGCACGTATCGTGGCGCACACCATCCGGGAACAGATGGCAGCGGCGGAGAAGGTCTTCGTCATGGGCCATGTGAACGAGGATTACGATTCCCTGGGCGGCGCTGTGGGTGTGGCCAAGCTGGCCCTGTCCCTGAAGAAACCCACCTTCATCGTGACCAGCGGCAGCAGCACGTCCCTGGACAAGCTGAAAGAGATGGTGTTCAGCGAGTCCCTGGCGGTCACCGACGAGGACCGGCGGTACCTGGACATCATGGTGCTGGAGGAGGCGGCGCTGGCGGAGATCACCCCCAAGAGCCTGCTGATGCTGGTGGACCATCACCGGCCCATGCTCTGCGCCAGCCGGAAGGTCCTGGAGGCCATTCCCCGGAACCGCATCATCATCGACCATCACCGGAGAGCGCAGGACGTCATCTCCGACACCATACTGCAGTACATGGAGCCTTCCAGCTCCTCCACCAGCGAGCTGGTGACCGAGCTGACCGGCTATTTCAACAGCAAGCTGGAGTTCACCCGGGGAGAGGCCACGGCCCTCTATGCGGGTCTGGTGGTGGACACCAAGAACTTCAACGTCCAGACCGGCGAGCGCACTTTCGAGGCGGCGGCACTGCTCCGGCGGAGCGGCGCGGACCCCACCCTGGTGCGGCAGCTGTTCAAGGACGACTTCCACTCCTTCAAGGAGCGGTACCGTCTCATCGCCGAGGCGGAGAATCCCCTGCCGGGACTGGCCATCGCCGTGAACCGGCATGCGGAGAAGACAAGCGAGTATTCCGTGTTGGCGGCACAGACCGCCGACGCGCTCATCTGCATCAACGAGATATCTGTCGGTGTGGTCATCAATGACTGCAGCGACGGCTCTGTCAACGTCAGCGCCCGCAGTGACGGCTCTGTCAATGTGCAGGTCATCATGGAGGGACTGGGCGGCGGCGGTCATCAGACTGTGGCCGGTGTCCAGCTCCAGGACGTGGATGTGGATGAAATAAAACAACAAATCATTGATTTGACCAAGAAACAATTCGACGAAGCGGAGGAGAGAGAGAACAATGAAAGTAATTCTGTTAGCTGATGTGAAGAAACTGGGTAAAAAAGGTGACGTGGTGGAGACTGCCGAAGGTTACGGCCGCAACTACCTGATCCCGAGAAATCTGGCCAAAGAGGCCAATGCCGTGAACCTGCACCAGGTGAAGCAGAAGAAACAGGTTGCCGCACACCGCGCCGCACAGGCACGGGACGAGGCCGAAGTGCTGGCTTCCCAGGTGGAGAAAGTCGTTGTCACCCTGAAGCTGAAAATCGGCGAGAACGGCAAGCTGCACGGCTCCGTCAACTCCAAAGACGTGGCTGAGGCGCTGATCAAGCAGACCGGTCTGGAGATCGACCGCCGCAAGATCGAGCTGGAGAAGACCGTGAAGGCTCCCGGCCGCTATACCGCAACCGCCAAACTGCATCCCGATTTCACCGCCAAGTTCGATGTGATTGTAGAGGCTGAGTAATCATGGAACAAAGAGTACCGCCGCAGAATATAGAAGCGGAGCAGTCGGTGCTTGGAGCGATGCTCATCGATAAGAACGCAGTGATCCAGGTGATGGAGAACCTGCGTCCGGAGGATTTCTACCGGGAGGCCCACCGTGTCATTTTCACTGTCATGGCAGGGCTTCAGGCCAATAACGAGCCGGTGGACCTCATCACCGTCACCGACGGTCTGAAAAAGATAGACAAACTGGAAGCCGTGGGCGGCGTGTCCTACATCACCATGCTGGCCGACTCCGTCCCCACAGCGGCCAATGTGAAATACCATGCCCAGATCGTGGAGGAGAAATCCGTCCTGCGCCAGCTGGTGGAGGGCGGCACACAGATCGCCGCGCTGGGATACGAGGGCGCCGAGGACGCCAGGGACATCCTGGACAGCGCCGAGAAGATGATCCTGGAGATCTCCAACCGCAAAGGCGGCGGGGATTTCACGGAGATCCGATCGGTGGTCACCGAGACCCTCTCCGCCATCGAGAAACTGACGGAGAGCAACGGAAAGGTCACCGGCATCAGCACCGGCTACAAGGACCTGGACACCCTCACCGCGGGACTGCATCCCTCGGACTTCATCATCCTGGCGGCCCGCCCGTCCATGGGTAAGACCGCCCTGGCGCTGAACATCTGCCAGAACGTGGCGATCCGCAGCAAGATGGAGGACGGACGCCATCCCCATGTGGCCTTCTTCAGTCTGGAGATGAGCCGGCAGCAGCTGGTGCAGCGTATGCTCTGCGCCGAGGCCGCCGTCAACGCCCAGCGGCTCCGTGTGGGCCAGGTGGACGAGAACGACTGGGCCAACCTGTGGGCAGCGGCGGACCGGCTGGCGGAAGCCCCCATCTATATCGATGACACCCCGGGTCTGTCCATCATGGAGATGCGCTCCCGGGCCAGAAGGCTGAAAACCCAGCAGGGGCTGGACATGATCGTGGTGGACTACCTGCAGCTGATGCAGGGCAGCAAGAGCAAGAGCAACGCGGACAACCGCCAGCAGGAGGTCTCCGAGATCTCCCGCGGACTGAAGGCGCTGGCCCGTGAGCTGGACGTGCCTGTCATCGCGCTGTCCCAGCTGAGCCGAAGCGTGGAGTCCCGCCAGATCAAGAAACCCATGCTGTCCGACCTCCGTGAGTCCGGCTCCCTGGAGCAGGATGCGGACCTGGTCATCTTCCTGTACCGGGCGGACTACTACAAACAGGAGGACGAGGAGGCCACCAACACCACCGAGCTGATTGTGGCGAAGCACCGTAACGGCCCGGTAGGCAGAGTGGATCTCTTCTTCAACAACGAGATCACCCGCTTTGACGACCTGAGCTTCCGCGGCGACATGTAAAAAGTTTGCCCTGCGGGGGAATAAATGGTATTATAATAGCGGATAAAAATGATGCGAAAAAGGAAGAGCCCCAACTCTTCCTCTTTTGTGTTTGTGTTTTTATTCTGTGGAAAAAAGTGAAGGATAATCTGTGTAGAACAACGAGTAGGAGGCACTCAGATGATTGATCGCTATACCAGTAAAGAAATGGGCAATATCTGGACCCTGGAGAACGAATTCCGGACGATGCTGAAGGTTGAGGTCGCAGCTTGCGAAGCAGCCAACAAGTTAGGCCAGATCCCCGACGACGCTCTGAAGGACATTCAGACCAAATCCGACTTCCGCCTGGAACGGATCAAAGAGATCGAAGCTGTTACCAACCATGATATTATCGCGTTCCTCACCAACGTGGCAGAATATGTGGGACCTGCCTCCAAATTCATCCATAAAGGACTGACAAGCAGTGACGTGAAAGACACCGCGCTGGGTTATATGATGGCCCAGTCCTGCGACATCCTGCTGGAACTGCTGCGCAAATACCATGCGGTGCTGAAACGCCGTGCCGCAGAATTCAAACATACCGTGATGATCGGCCGTACCCACGGCATCCATGCCGAGCCCATGACTTTCGGCATGAAATTCCTGCTGTGGATGGACGAGACCGAACGTAACATCCGCCGTCTGGAGGAGGCGCGGGCCAACGTGGCAGTGGGCAAACTGTCCGGCGCCGTAGGCACCTACTCCAACATCGATCCTTTTGTAGAGGATTATGTATGCAAAGCACTGGGGCTGAAACCGGTACGCCTGGCCACCCAGGTCATCCAGCGTGACCGCCATGCCCAGTTCATCACCACCCTGGCTATCATCGGTTCCTCTCTGGACCGTCACGCCCTGGAGATCCGTCATCTCCAGCGTACGGAAGTGCGGGAAGCGGAAGAATATTTCGCACCCGGCCAGAAAGGCTCTTCCGCCATGCCTCATAAACGCAACCCCATCACCTGCGAGAAAGTCTGCGGTATGGCCCGTCTGCTGAGAGGCTACGCCATCGCCGCCATGGAGGATGTTCCCCTGTGGCACGAGCGTGATATCTCCCACTCCTCCGTGGAGCGTGTGATCCTGCCGGACGCATCCATCGCTCTGGACCATATGCTGCGGAAGATGGTGGACATCGTGGACCGCCTGCTGGTATATCCGGAAGCCATGATCAACAATATGAACCGCACCGGCGGCCTGATCTTCAGCCAGAACTTGCTGATCGCCCTGGTGTCCAAAGGCGTGCTCCGCGAGGACGCTTACAAATGGGTACAGCGCAACGCCATGGAACGCTGGCTGAAAGGCGCGGACTTCCGCACCAATGTCGGCATGGACGAGGACGTGAAGAAGTACCTGAGCCAGGAGGAGATCGACGCCTGCTTCGATCCCCAGCCGATGCTGCGCCACGTGGACGAAATCTACGCACGCTTCGGCCTGTGATACAGGCGGGATATTTCCCGGGCAATCCGGGAGGATCCGTCATTGGTTGTACGCGGCCGGACCCCGTGTCCGTCCGCTGAAATATTTAGTTAATCTGATTTTTAGTTGAGGAGATGCTGTTATGTCATCAGTTGTAGTTATTGGTGCCCAGTGGGGCGATGAGGGAAAAGGCAAGGTAGTTGACTATCTGGCACAGAAAGCTGACGCGGTTGTACGCTATTCCGGCGGTTCCAATGCGGGCCATACCGTTGTAGTGGACGATGTGCCCTATAAGCTCAGACTTCTGCCGTCCGGTATTCTTTACCATGGAAAGATCTGCATCCTGGGAAATGGTGTAGTCATCAATCCCGGCGTAGTACTGCAGGAAATCAAGGAAATGCATGATAAAGGCGTGGATATCAGCCGCATCGCGATCAGCGACCGGGCTCATGTGGTTATGCCCTATCACCAGCTGCTGGACGAGCTCCAGGAGGAATCTCTGGGCAAGGCCAAGATCGGTACCACCAAAGGCGGTATCGGCCCCTGCTACATGGACAAGGTGGCCCGTGTGGGTATCCGTATCTGCGACCTGATGGATGAGGAGGTTTTCGCCGAGAAGCTGAAGATCAACATCAAGGCGAAGAACGACATCATCACCAAAATCTATGGCGGCAAGCCTTTCGACTATGATACTGTACTGAAAGAGTACCTGGCATATGCCGAGGAGCTGCGTCCCTATGTCACCGACACCGGTGTCATCCTGGACGAACTGTTCCATCAGGAGAAGAAAGTGCTGTTCGAAGGCGCCCAGGCAACCTTCCTGGACATCGACCACGGCACCTATCCCTACGTTACCAGCTCCAACCCCACCGCAGGCAATGCGGCTACGGGCAGCGGCGTAGGCCCCCGTTTCATCAGCCATGTGGTTGGCGTCGTGAAAGCGTACACCACCCGTGTAGGCGCAGGTCCTTTCGTGACCGAGCTGTTTGATACCGACGGCCCCGGCAACCAGATCCGCGAGACCGGCCATGAGTACGGCACCGTTACCGGCCGCGCACGCCGTTGCGGCTGGCTGGACGCATTCATGCTGAAATACTCCGCACGTCTGAACAGCCTGGACGCCCTGGCTATCACCCGTCTGGACATTCTGGACCAGATGCCGAAAATCAAAATGTGTGTCGGCTACAAGATCGACGGCGTGGAGATCAAACAGATCCCCGCAAGCCTGAAGACCCTGGCCAAAGTTGAGCCCATCTACGAGGAGTTCAACGGCTGGATGACCGACATCAGCGGTTGCCGCAATTTCGACGAGCTGCCGGAGAACGCCAAGAAATATCTCCGCCGCATCAGCGAAGTCGCCGGCGTGGAACTGGGCATCGTGTCCGTAGGTCCCAACCGCGAACAGACCATCGTACTGAAAGAACTGCTGTAATCGTCATATCTCCGCGGAGATTGCGCTCAGCGGATAGACAGACCCCGGCAGTGAGCACTGCCGGGGTCTTATTTTACGGAAAATTGCCGCGGTACCGGAGATGTCCCCGTGATATCGGCTCCGCAAGGAACAGGGAGCGCGGCATAAAGAAATGAAATAGTGAGATATAACGAGATAAAGAGAAGAAATAAGAGATAACGAAAGAAAACGAGAGAAAACAGGAGGGATTCCATGAAAAAATCCGTATTAGCCTTCAATTTCAAGCCGGAACGTGTCGGCGCGCTGAAACAGACCTGCATGATCGCGAAACTGCCCTGCCGCCTGGTGGCGGAGGATGAGATGGAGAACGCCCTGGGCTATCTGGCCGGGATCGAAGGCGTGCCTCCCACCGCAGTGAACCCGGAGCTGGAAGTGGCTCTGGGCGAGGACGGGAAGCCTCTTTTCGACTTCACGCCGGAGGAGCTGGGGGAGAAGGAGCTGCTGTTCTTCTGCGGCTTTGACCGTCCGCTGCTGGAGCTGTTCCTGGGACTGATCCGCCGGGGACCGCTGAAGAACGTGGCGCTGAAAGCCATGCTGACCCCTCATAACGTGCAGTGGAGCGGTGCCCATCTGCTCCGGGAAGTGGCGGAGGAGGACGCGTACATGAAGCTGTATAACGGTAAAGGCGCTCCGGCCACGGCCCACCGGGAAGAGAAGAAATAACTCCTGCCGGCGGACAGAGCCGGAATAAAGGGGGAAAAAGCATAAAAAGAAAAAGAGCATAAAAAACTTGAACGCCCGTCATGTCGTACCTACAACATGCCGGGCGTTCAACTTTTACTACTCTCTTCCTTCTGCACTGGAATCACTCTTTCTTCAGTTTTTCGTGGGTATCCCATCACTCACAACGCCTCGTTTTCCAACTTCATTCTTCTTGCTGCCATGCGTGTTTGGTGATCAGGATCCGACCTTTGGGTTTCCGTTTACTGCTCTTGTCGTTTCCGGAGGAACCACTTCCTTTCTGCTTGACAACCCAACTATTCCAGTTTCCTGTTCCAGCTGTGCGTTCTCAAGTCCTCTTTCTTTTCACCTATATTGTAACTTATATCCTAGCAAGATGCAAGGGGAACTTTTGTAAACTTTTTAACATATTATAGCAAAATGGCGGATAAAATGTAAAATATTAACAAATGTAATAATATGCGTCCTCTGTGGGTGATAGAATATACCGTATTTTGTGGATGTATTCTCATGGAAAGCGGGGATGGGGTATACATAAATAAGCCCGGGAAGCGTTTTTCGCGGTATGGAAGAAAGGCTTTTATAATGGGATTCTTCGCGGTTTTCAGACTTTTCTCCGTAGATGTTCAACAGTCCACTGAGGACAGTATGAGATGATTGTGTATGTATTACAGGAGGACGAAAATATTTTGCATATCCGGTGAATTTATACAGATAAAGTGAATTAGTATTGATAAATCCATTCAATTTTGCTACACTGTATAAAGGTGTTTTTTAAAAGAATGCCGGAAAAATATGTATCATGCAATATTTCTAGGAGGAATCATCAAATGTCAGAAGGACAAGATTGCCAAAATAAAGTTGGCAAAGAACCAATTATGTCCCCTCATAAAAACTACGAGGAGATCAACTCATACGTAGTATTCTGGGGTCTATTCTTTTCCGTGATCTTCACGTTGGCCGTAGGCTATCTGTGCCTCAAGATCGGTCAGACAGTAGATGCTTTTGCGCCTGTATCCGTATTGGCCATGGGCATGGCTGTCATGTTCCATCGTAAGAACGCTTTCCCCGAGACCGTCCATATCCAGGCGATCGCATCCGCCAGCACCAACATCCTGGGCGGCGCGATGTTCATCCTGCCGGCGCTGTTCATCATGCGCATCCAGTCCGTATCTTTCATCGATATGGTCATCCCCATCGCATTGGGCGGCATCCTGGGCGTGTTCCTGGCCACCATGTTCCGCCGTTATTTCTGTGAGGAGATGGACAAACAGTATCCCTTCCCCTCCGGCACCGCAGCAGCGGAAGTGCTGTCCTGCAACGAGGGCGCCCGGGCGAAACTGATGATCATCAGCGGCCTGATCGCCATGGCTTACGACTTCGTGCTGAACTCCCTGGGCTGGTGGAAAGAAGTCATCACCACCACTTCCTTCAGCTGGGGCCAGGCCATCGTGGACAAATACAAACTGATGATGAGCCTGGACAGTGACGCGGCTCTGCTGGGTATCGGCTATTTCACCGGTATCCGCTACGCCAGCATCATCAACGCGGGCAGCTTCTTCGCCTGGTTCGTATGCATCCCCGTGGTATATTTCCTGGGCGGTTCCTACGAGATGGTGGTAGGCGGCAAAGCCATGCTGCTGGCCGACGCGCCTGTTCGTGCCGTGTTCAGCCAGTATGTGCGTCATATCGGTATCGGTATGCTGGCTATGGCCGGAGTTATCGGCCTGCTGTCCATGTCCGGCGTCGTGATCGGTGTTACCCGCCGCGCGATTTCCGACATCTTCTTCTCTAACAAGAAAGCTGAAGTGAGACTGCTCCGTACGCAGATCGACCTGCCCATGAGCGTGGTTGCCGGCGGCAGCCTGCTGACCACCCTGCTGTTCACGGTGTTCTTCCACTTCAACTTCTCCGCCAGCCTGCTGCAGACTGTGCTGGCCTTCGTGATCGTGCTGGTATTCTCCTTCCTGCTGTCGGTAGTGGGCATCTCCTCTATCGCCTTCACGGGCAGTGAGCCCGTATCCGGCATGACTATCTTCATGATCCTGGTGTCCGCCCTGGTGATGGGCGCCGCAGGCATGTCCGGCACCAGCGGCAGTGTGGCTATCCTGATGATGGCCGCATTCCTCAGCTCCGCGCTGGGCGTATCCGGCAACTTCATGTCCGAACTGAAAGTGGCCCACATCGTAGGCGCCACTCCGAAAAAAATGCAGGTATGGCAGATTGTGGCACTGCTGCTGTCCTCCGTGATCGCTATCGGTGTCATCTTCCTGCTGAACTCCGCTTACGGCTTCGTGGGTCAGGGCGCGCTGCCCGCACCGCAGGCTAACGCCATGGCCGCCATCGTGCAGCCTCTGATGGAAGGCGGCGGAGCTCCCTGGCCGCTGTACATGGCCGGCGCGTTCTTCGCTGTCGTGCTGTGGATGATCAAGGTTCCGCCCCTGGCTTTCGCACTGGGCGCTTACCTGCCCATGGAGATCAACCTGCCCCTGCTGGTGGGCGGTCTTATCTCCTACCTGGTGCAGCACGGCTCCATCGACGAGTCTGTCAACGAGCTGCGTCACAGCTACGGCAAGATCGTGGCTTCCGGCTTCATCGCCGGCGGCGCTATCGGCAGCCTGATTTCCGCGGTGATCCACATCGCGGGCGTCAACGTGTTCATGAAGGTATGGGAAGCAACTCCCGGCGCGACCTACCTGAGCATTCTGATGTACTTCCTGCTGAGCCTGTTCCTGTATAAATCCGCAATGAAGAAGCGGGATGCCTGATTTCAGGAAATGTTACAGGTGCGGACCGGTCCTGACTGACGGAACCGGCGGCAAGACCCTCCGGCCTCATGACCGGAGATGAGAAAAAATGATCCCGATTGGAATCCGATCGGCATATGACAGGAAATCCGGTTGGATCCCACCGGGTTTCCTGTTTTTTTGTCCCGGCGCAGATTTTTGTGTACGGGATACGATGATTGAGATAAAATGTAAGAAAGAAAAAATAACGCACTACAGGAGGTGCTTTAAATGGATAACAGATTTCATGAAATGGCAGACAAACTGGTGAATTTCTCAGTCGATCTCCAGAAAGGCGAGAAAGTCCTCATCGAGGTCTTTGACGACGGGATGGAACTGACCCGTGCGCTGGTGAAGGCCACCTATGAGGCAGGCGGTATTCCTTTCGTCAGCGTGAAGAACATGGCGCTGCGCCGTCAGCTGCTGCTGGGAGCCACCAAAGAGCAGGTGGAGCTCCAGGCCAAGTGGGAGCGGGAACGGATGGAGGCCATGGACGCCTACATTGCTGTCCGGGCTTTCGCCAACACCGGCGAACTCAGTGACGTCCCCGGGGACAAGATGGGCCTGTTCAACACCTATTACAACAACCCGGTGCACATGGAGACCCGCCTGCCCGGGACCAAATGGGTGGTGATGCGCTATCCCAACGCAGCTATGGCCCAGTCCGCCAACATGAGCCTGGAGGCCTTCGAGGATTTTTATTTCAATGTATGCAACCTGGACTACGCTGTCATGGAGAAAGCCATGGATCCCCTGGTGGAGCTCATGGAGCGCACGGACAAGGTGCATATCGTGGGACCGGGCACGGACCTGCGGTTCTCCATCAAAGGGCTGCCGGCCATCAAATGCTCCGGCCACCGGAACATCCCCGACGGCGAAGTGTTCACCGCACCGGTGAAGGACTCCGTGAACGGTGTGATCACCTATAACACTCCCTCCGTGCAGGCGGGCACCACCTTTGAGAACATCCGTCTGGAGTTCGAGAACGGCAAGATCGTGAAAGCCACGTCCAATGACACGGAGAAGATCAACCAGATCTTCGATACCGACGAGGGTGCCCGTTACGTGGGCGAGTTCGCTCTGGGCGTCAACCCCTTCGTGACGGCTCCCATGAAAGACATCCTCTTCGATGAGAAGATCAGAGGTTCTTTCCACTTCACCCCGGGCAACGCCTACGGCAACTGCTTCAACGGGAACCGCTCCGCCGTGCATTGGGATCTGGTGATGATCCAGACTCCGGAATGGGGCGGCGGCGAGATTTACTTCGACGACGTGCTCATCCGCAAGGACGGCCGCTTCGTGCTGCCGGAACTGGATGGCCTGAACCCGGAGAACCTGGCGAAATAAGATATCCCATAAAAAATCAGATGCCCCCTCTCCCCTTTTCCGGAGAGAGGGGCTTTTTTCATGCTTATCCCGGAAGGTTAACTACAATATATACGAGGTTGACAAAGGCTGGGAAAAAATCTATAATTCTATATATGACTAAGGATATGAAACGGGTGACAGCAGAGCTATGCTGAATTTCGCGAAAGCGCTCTGCCGCCTCCAGGGGGAACGGTACGACAACAGCTACATCGGAAAGCTGGTCTACCGCCGGACCGCCGCGGAGACGGAGGGGGAGCGGCTGGAGCTGGATCCGGGAAAGCCCGGACGCAGATTCCAGAGAGTGAAGGTGAGAGCCTTCGGCAAAGATGGCAGGGAGACCGCGGTACTGGAGACGGTACTGTTTTTTTCTGACACCATGGTTAACCATGATGAGGAAACGGGTTCACCCTTGGCCCGGGAAGGGGTTCCGCCCCCCGGCGCCATCCCGTGGCACGCTTTCAGCGAGGAGGAGATCCGGGAGTTCTCGGCGGCGGTGGGGGACACCAATCCCATCCATCTTACAGAGCGTCCGGTGGTCCAGGGCTATCTCCTGGCGGACCGGATTTTCCGCCGACTGGGACGGCCCGGCAACATCACCATCCGTTTTTCAAACCCGGCCTATGCCGGAGAGATGATTTATTTATTGGAGGAAGATCAACATGAGCAACCAGGATATGGCAATCACAAGAAAGAACAGCACGGTATCCACCCGTACACTGACGAAAATGGCGCTGTGTGTAGCGCTTTTAGCCGTTTCGGCCTACATCTCTTTTCCGCTTCCGTTCACCCCGGCCATGGTCACGGCGCTGACCATCGTGGTGAACCTGACGGCGTTCATCCTGCGCCCCAATGAGGCGTTCCTGGTGCTGCTTGCCTGGATGCTGCTGGGCGCCATCGGTGTGCCCGTGTTCGTGGGCGGCACTTCCGGCGCGGCGAAACTGATCGGACCTACCGGCGGCTTCATCGTCTCCTTCCTGGCTGCGGCCTGGGTGATGAGCAAGATCCTCAACGGCTCCAACAGCTTCAAGAAAATGGTCACCGTGGGTATCCTGGTGGGCATGCCTGTGATTTACGTGGGCGGCTGCATCTCCATGAAACTGGTGGCCAACATCGGTCTGTGGAAGACTCTGGTGATGGCGGTATTCCCCTTCATCGTGGGCGATATCGTGAAAGTTGTCATCGCGGCGTTCCTGGCCACCCGGCTGAACAAGATCATCAAGGACTGACCCCATGGGATACTGTGGACGGGAAGTCTATCTGGCAGGAGGCCTCCGCAGCCATATCGGGCTGAAGAACGGGATGTTCCGCCATATTCCGGCGGAAGACCTGGCGGCGGCACTGCTGCGCGAAGTAATTGAAAAGTATCCGGCAGCGGCGGACGCGGATGAGATCATCTGCGGCAACGCCGTGGGGACCGGCGGCAACATCACCCGCCTCATGGCATTGAAGGCGGGTGTTTCTGCGTCTGTGCCCTGCATCACCCTGGACATGCAGTGCGCCTCCGCGGCGGCGGCCATCCAGCTGGCGGCGGCCAAGATCGGCTGCGGCATGGCGGACCTGGTTGTGGCCGGCGGGTTCGAGTCCAGCTCCATGCAGCCTCTCCGTGTCTACAACGAGGCGGATCCCCGGTACCGGCCGGAAGGCTTCACCGTGGCCCAGTTCTCCCCGGAGACGGAGAGCCCGCTGGTGATGCTGGAAGGAGCGGAGCGCACCGCCCAGCTGGCGGGCTTCACCCGGGAGGAGCTGGACGCCATCGCCGTGGAGAGCCACAGGAAGGCCCTCAGGGCGGCGGAGGAGGGCGTGCTGGAGGATGTGGTGGCGCCCCTCTTCGGCAGCCTGCGGGACGAGGGGATCCGGAAACGGATGAGCCCCCGTCTGGCGGCGCGGATGCCCTCCCTTTTTTCCGCGGATGCCGTGGAGAAGCTGACGGGACGGCCGGGAGAGCCGGTGCTCACCGCCTGCAACGCCTGCCTCATCAATGACGGGGCGGCTTTCGTGGTGCTGGCGTCGGAGCGTTTCCTGGCGGACCATCCGGAGCTGCGGGGCGAGCTGCGCTTCGTGGCCGCCTGCGACGGCGGCGTGGAGACGGGGCAGAGCCCCCGGGGTGCGGTGACCGTGGGCGACCTGCTGCTGGAACGGGAAGGCGTGACTCCGGAAGCGGTGGACGCTTTCGAGTACAACGAGGCCTTCGCCGTGATCACCGGGATTTTCGGCCGGGAGCACCCGGAACTGATGGACCGGTACTGCCGTTATGGCGGCGCCCTGGCTTACGGACATCCCTACGGGGCTTCCGGCGCCATCCTGCTGCTGCATCTCTGGCAGAGCCTGAAGCGGGAAGGGGGCCGGCTGGGCCTGGTGAGCATCGCCGGTGCCGGCGGCCTGGGTTCCGCCAGCCTGTGGGAGTATACCGGAGACTGAGCCGGCAGCGGGGGTGGCGGCAGTATGCGGCTATGACGTTTCTGTGAGCTTATATATGGAAGAAAGACAGAAGGATAGAAGTGGACATATGATGGATTATTTCAGACTGCTGGAAGAGCGGGCGGAAAAACAGAAGAACAGAGTGTTCCTCCTCCACCGGGGGAGGGAGCTGACCTACGGACAGGTCCATGAGCTGGCCGCCGGTTTCCTGCGTCCTGCGTGGCGGGAGATGCTGGAGAGCGGTCCTGCGGGCGCTGGCGGTGCGGAGGCCGCTCCGGCGAAGCGTTCGGTACTGATCCTCTCCGATGACTGTGTCCGGCAGCTGGTGGCGTTCCTGGGCGTGATGGCCGCAGGGCATGTGCCCATCATCGGGCATGCGGACCTGCCGGAGGAGAGCGTCCGTGAACTGGTGCGCAGGAACGGTATCGGCGCCGTGCTCCGGGACACCGGAGCGGACGGATTCGTCATGGAGGCGGGTCAGGCACGGCCCCTTCCCTATCCGGCAGCCTGCATGGGCGTCCTCAGCTCCGGCTCTACGGACATCCCTAAGGTGATGTACCGGACCTATGGGAGCTGGGCGGACTTCTTCCCGGAACAGAACCGGCAGTTCCGCACGGAACGGGATTCGGTGGTGTTCCTGGAGGGAAGCTTCGGCTTCACCGGGAATCTGTCCGTCTGGGCGGCGGCGCTCTATGCCGGCGCCACCCTGGTCATCGGCAGCGGTCTCAACTGCCGCAGCTGGATCCGGGACATGGAGAGGTACGGCGCCACGGTGCTCTACCTGGTGCCCACCAAGCTGAAACTGCTGGCCCGCTACCTGGAGCGGCCTCTGCCCTCCATGCGGATGGTGCTGGCCGGCTCCCAGCTGCTGGGGGCCAGGACGGCGGAAGAGCTGCGCCGTTTCTTCCCGGAGAGCGATATCATCCTCTACTACGGCGCCAGCGAGCTGAACTATATCACCTGGCTGCGCTACGAGGAGGTGCTGGCCTATCCCGAGAGCGTGGGCCGTCCCTGCCCCGGGGTGAAGGTCACCGTGGAGGACGGGATGATCTGGATCGACACGCCCTACCATGTGGAGGGGCTGGAGCAGCCCTGCACCCTGGAGGACATGGGGTGCTTCAATGAGGAAGGCTATCTCATGTTCCGGGGCCGGCGGCACAACATCATCAACAAAGGCGGCTTCAAGATCAACTGCGCCAAGGTGGAGAACGCCTTCTGCCGGCTGGACAATGTGCTCCAGGCGGCGGTGATCCCCTATGAGGACGCGGGCAGGGGCCAGGAGGCGGCAGCGTTCCTGGTGCTGCGGGAGGCCTGCGGGAAAAAGGAGATCCGGGACGCGGTGAAGCCGTTCCTCATGGCGGCGGAGCTGCCTAAACGCATTGTTTTCGTGGAGAATCTGCCTCTGAACAGCAGGGGGAAAGTGGACGCGGAAAAATTGCGGAAAATCCTGCAAAAAAACGCTTGACAAAAAATACATATCTGATTATACTATTACTGTTGCAGAAAACGGAAACGGAACTGCATCGATGTGGTCCATTAGCTCAGTTGGTAGAGCACCTGACTTTTAATCAGGGCGTCCCGCGTTCGAGTCGCGGATGGATCACCATTTTTTTGACCTTTTTCAGACCTGCCTGTCAGGTCTTTTTTTTATGCCTTTTTCCAGGTGCCGGGGGGAATATGCGGGAAGCCCTTTTTGTACATATGCGGAATGAATTTCAACCTTCCATTAAATGTGTATTTATGATATTATTTAGAATAAATACTATTAAACTCGCAATCATATATGAGATATTGGTTGCGGGACAGGAGGATTCTGAAATGATGAAAACAAAAAACGCGGCTAAGCTGATGGCTGCCGCATTCTGCCTGCTGGGAGCCGCTGTTCCCGCCGCATCCGCATCCGGACTCCAGAACTTTGACCTGGATCCCATGGTGGTCACCGCACAGCGCATGGAGCGTGATGAGCTGAGCACCCCCGCCAGTGTCAATGTGCTGAGTCACGAACAGATCAAGCAGACCGGCGCCACCAGCGCCTATGATGCGCTGAAATTCACAACAGGCATCACCGCCTACGGTTTCGGTCCCAACGGACAGGCCTGGGGCAATATGAGCAGCAAAATCCTTATCCGCGGCAATGACAAGGGCACGCTGGTGATGATTGACGGCGCTCCTATCAACATGAACAACCTGTATCATCTGCAGAATCTGCCGGCTGACGCTATCGAGCGTATCGAGATTGTCAAAGGGGCCTCTTCCGTGCTGTACGGCAGCGAGGCGGCCAGCGGCGTCATCAACATCATCACCCGTAAAAATGCGGGCAACGCTCTGACAGTGAGCAAAGGCGAATACGGAAAGACCCGCCAGAGCCTGATGCTGCAGGAAGGGAAAGCCGCTGTGGTGGCCAACCTGGAGCAGGGGCAGGAGCTGAAAGGCTATTCCACCAACGGCCGTGCCATGAATGACGGCAAGAAGTCCTCCGTGCTGCTGAGATACGCGCCGGATGACGCGTTCACCATCTCCCACGAGCATGCGGTGAACGATTACCATTTCAACCAGTATGACACGAAGAACTGGAATATCCAGAAAGAGAACTCCCATTTCAAGAATATCGAGGATTTCCTCCGTGTGAGATACGACAAGAACGACTGGATCGGCAACCTGTACTTCAACCGGAGCGACCGTTCCAACCGCACTTCCTCCATCAAGGCGGGTGCGGCCAAGCCGAAGAAGTTCGAGGATACCGTTTTCAAGACCTACGGCCTGGACCTGCAGAAATATATCGAGACGCCTTTCGCAGGCATCATCGTGGGAACGACGCTGGAGCGGCAGGACTATGACGCCGACATCATCTATAGCGGCGGCAAGCTGAAAAACGAAGGCCTGGACAAGAACATGAAGACCTATGCCCTGTTCCTGCAGATGAACAAGGACCTGGGACATGATTTCAGCGTGACGGCGGGAATGCGTCAGCAGTGGATGAAGGCCAATGAGGATTACGACGCCTTCACTCCCGAGATCGCCATCCTGAAAAAACTGGATGACCGCAACAGCGTCTATGTGAATGCGGGGAAATCCTTCAAGATGCCCAACTTCACTTCCTTATATGGCAGCGGCAGCGTGGCTTTCGAGCCCAACCCGAATCTGAAACCGGAGGAAGGCTGGACCTATGAGGCCGGCTACAAGAAAATGAGCGACAGCAGCCTGCTGAAAGGCGCTGTGTATTATGTGGACATGGACAAGGCCTGGGTGTTCAAGACTGTGGCAAACGACAAGAACAAACCCTTCAACGCCGCCTTCAAGAACCTGGGTCTGGAGCTCAGCTATGAGAAGAATATCGGCGACCATTTCGCCTATTCCCTGGGCGTGGACATCTCCAACCCCCGGGCACGGGTGGATGGCGAGTGGGTGCGCCGCTACGCCAGAGAGCAGTACACCGGCAGCCTGAAGTACAACAACCGGGATTTCAATACCGCGCTGACCACCAGCATCACCGCGGACCGTGCCGGCGGCTGGAAGGCGAAAGCGCCGATGAACTGCTACATGAATTACCGGTTCAATCCCCACAACAGCATGGGACTGGTGGTGGAGAATGTCCTGAACCGGAAAGATATCGTGGGCAACTGGACGAAACCCGGATCCACGGAATATTACAGCCTGCCCAGAAATATCAGGGTGAACTACACTTATAATTTCTGATAGGGGATATTCCGGCCGGAAACGGATAATGGAATGACAGATGATGACCCGGTTCCATCTTTAACTGATGGTGCCGGGTCTTTTTATGTCTTTGGCCGGGAGCGGG
>CALAZX010000094.1 GCA_937926555.1 uncultured Negativicutes bacterium
AGAAGGTGAACACCATCTGGCTCCATACGGTCTTGGCTTTCTTGTCCTTGTTCTCCTTGCCTTTCAGCTCGTAATACTCTACGGTGGCCACGATGTTCTTGGCCAGTGCCGCGGATGCGGCGGCCTTGTAGCCGGTGAAACCCTCACCGCTGAATTCCTTGTAGTTGCCGTTCATGGTGTGGGATACGAAGGTGCCGGCGCCCTGGTCGTAGTACTTGGCCTCCAGACCCCAGGAACCGGGAACGGAGGCTTTCGCCCCTTTGATGGTACCGGTGAGCACGTAGCCGTCAGTGTCCATGCCGGGATCGTCCAGGCTGGAGTGGAGGTACATGCCGGAGATGCTGGCCTCGCCGAAATTGTAGCGGGCTCCGATGTTCCAGATGTTCAGGTCCTCCGCCTCGCTGCCGCCGTTCTTCACGGCGTTGATGAAACTGTTGTAGCCGGCCCCCAGATTGAAGCGGCCCAGATCTGTGCTGGCGCTGACGCCCCAGGTCTTGTCACTGCTGTCGAACTCGTTCACCGCGATGTCCGTAGGCCGGGCATAGTAGCCTCCCACTTTCACATGGGAACCGTAGGCGGCCTTCACGCCGTCCACCCGGGTGTCGTACAGGTTGCCGTCGGCCACCGTATTATTGAAACGGCCTGCGGTGATCTCCATCCCGCCCAGACGGCCGTCCAGATAAGCCCGCTGGAACCGGAGGTCTTTCTCCTCCCCTTCGCTGTTCACGAAGTTCTGGGTGTTCTCCAGCAGTCCCACATAATGCCAGTTGTCATTGACTCCGCCGGTGACGCTGAGACGGGAACGCAGCCGGTTGGTGCTGGATTTCTCCTCCCCATGGCCTTTGCCGTCTTTGTCCGTCTCCCGGGAGTAACTGTAACGGATGTTGCCGGTGACTTTCACGTCGTCGGATCTTTTCTCCAGGCTGGTGACACGGACTCCCATGTTCCCCAGCTCCTCGGAGAACTCCGCCGCCAGACGGTCCACATTGGCACCCTTGGCCATGGCCTGGGCGACAATCTGCGCCATCTCGTAGCGGCTCATGAGCCGGTTGCCCCGGAACGTGCCGTCAGGATACCCCGCCACCACGCCGGACGCCGCCAGCTTGTCAATACTGTCGTAGGCCCAGTGTCCTGCGGGAACATCGGCGAACGGATTGGATGCGGATGCGGACACAAAGAGACTCATCGCCAGGCCCAGTGCCAGCGTCGCTTTCATTTTCATCGATCTTCCCCCTTCCAGAACTGCTGTCCCGATTTTTCCTCATAAGAATGTGATACCGCCTACCGGAACAGTTCCGATATGCGGATTCGTCAAGTGGTGCTGCATATGATATTATATGCGACTTTGTATTACTATTATAACAAATCGCGCCACTTTTAACAACCCCGCGGAGTCATGCGGCATGGACCTGTATTTCCCGGGAAATACGGTTTTCCCACCGCAAAAATACGCAAAAAAACGGCACCCCGTCGAAACGGAGTGCCGTGATCATGCTGTGTTAACAGCGCTAGCCAGTCAGCTATAAGGCTGGATTAGAAGGTGAATACCATCTGGCTCCACAGA
>CALAZX010000095.1 GCA_937926555.1 uncultured Negativicutes bacterium
ATAGATACCGATGGCCTCCGCCTTGCTGTTGATGGAGGTCACATCCAGGTCGCCGTTCACAACCAGCTCGGACTTGGCGTTCTCATCCCGGCTGAACATGTGGATGGCCTCGGTGCGGCCGTCGGCGCGGGCGTCAACCACCAGTCTGCCGGCATTGATCTCGATTTTCTTGCCAGCCGCGCCATTAATCAGGTTCATGCCGCCTTCATGGCCGTCCTGCTTCATGGTCAGGATATGGCCTGCCGCATCGATCTTCACATCTTCCCGGGCGTCAACCACATTGGCGTGCTCCTTGGCGGTCAGCGTGGCGTTGCCGTTGAAGCGGTAGACCCCGTCTTTCAGGATGCCCGCTTTCACGAAGGGAGCCTGGTTGGGATCGGCGTCCGCCGCGGTGTCGCCGGTGATGGGCACATCCGTGAAGTCCACTTCCGGTTCCACAGGTTTGTCACCGCCCTGGTCTCCACCGTGGTCACCGCCACCCTCATCGCCGCCGGGAACCACTTTGCCGCCCAGCGTACCCTGGCCTTCCGCGTTATAGTCGATATGACGGGTGTCCAGGCTGGCGGAAGCGGAGGTCAGACCTTCCGCGATCTCCACCTTGCCGGCCAGATTGCGCTCGCCATCCTTGTAACCGGTGTAATAGAGCTTGTTGGCCAGTGCGGCCAGCGTGCTGTCCACCACAGTCTCATCAGCCATGTCGATGCCGGTATTGTCGGTCACCAGGGTGATGCCGGAACCGGCCGCCGCCTTGCCGATGGTGATGCTGCCGCCTTTGATGGTGGCCGGAGCGGACTCGTCATGGGCGTAGAACGCCTTGGTGAAGCCGCTGTACTCTTTGATGTCGATCTCCGCCACGTCGTTCTGGAAGATGAGGCCCGCCTTGGCTTCATCGGTGCCGCCCCGCAGCTGGTTCACGAAGGAGGTAGGTGTGTATTTGCCGTAATGGCCGTTGTTACTGGGTGCAGGCATGGTCTCCGTGGACATGGTCTCCCCTAAGGAATAGGCCACATGGTCCCATTTTGCGCCGTTCTGCAGGCCGATATTGACCTCGCCCGCGCCCAGCTTGCCGTCGTTGGACACCAGGCCGCTCCAGCTTGATTTGTCCGTGGTCAGTCCCAGATTCACCTTGGAGCTTCTGTAATAGTAAGGCTCGCCGCTGTCGGCGCCTTCCGTACCGGGGGACCATACCTTCAGGGCGATGATATTGCCCTTGAGCACCACATTGTGATTGCCGGGGGCACCATTCTCCCAGTTCACGTTGACGGTGCCGCCGAAGCCGGCCAGCGCATTATAGCCCCGTTCCGTGGATTTCGGCGTGTAGATGGTCACGTCGCCCTTGTTGGCGTTGATCACCGCCAGGTCGTAGTCATTCATGCCCGCTACGGCATAGGTGCCTGCCGCCACCAGTCCGTTGCCCCGGACAGAGATTCTCACATCGCCGTTCAGGTCCGCGGTGCTGCCGCCGGACATGCTCAGCTGGACACCTGCGGGAGCCCAGCGGCTGCCATGGTAGAAATCGTAGGCGCCGTTGGTCTTCTTGGCCTGGATGCCCCAGCCCGCTTCCGCTCCGGGCTGATCCAGCTCCGGATTGTCGCTGGCCCCCCAGAAATCGATATTGCCGTTGACCACCAGGTGCACCGGCGAGCCGGAACCGCTTCCCTTGGGGAAGGCGCTGATGCCCTGGGCGCTGTAACCCCCATTGTCCACCATGCCCTGCAGGTTGCCGTTTATCGTCAGATTGTCGCTGTCGGCGAGAGATATCAGTGCGGTCCCCTCGAAGGCCATGACTTCCGGATTGGAGCTCATCATATACATGGTGCCGGTACCGCCGCCGATATTGATGGTGGCGGTAGTGTTCTGGAACATCGGCTTGATGCAGCCGGCCACCCCGGCGATCGAAGTGCCGTCCTGCAGATTGTACACCAAGTTATAGGGCGCCTCAATGCTGCCTGTCACCGTGTCCCCCTCTTCCAGCAGAAAAGCGTTGTCGCTGGTGGTCAGATTCAGCGGCGACGTATAGGTGTTGGCCGCCATGGCCGGAAGCTGCACCGCTCCCGCCAGCAGCACAGACGTCACTGCCATCGCCAGTCTCCTGCTTTTCAGTTTTTCGGACCATTTTCTCAACCAGTCATTTTTCATAAAACATCTTCCTCCCAGATACATTTATTTTACCCCTCCACATAGTGAATCCATACGTTATCAAAATAACAACCCAAAGCTTTTTGATAACTGTTGCCAATAGTTCGATTATATCATTATCATATATTTATTCAACCGCAAACCCGCGATTATCATTGCTGAAATCGGCTCTGATACCTGTATAAACTTCTATGAAAGCCTGTTTCGCCCCATCTTCGCCAACATGATGAAAAGCATAAAAAACAGACGGCTCCCGGAGGAACCGTCTGTCTCATTCATGGACCGCGATTTCCCGTCAAACCGGGAAACCGCCGGATTCTTGCATATCATATTTTCTCACGGCCGCAGTTGCCGCATGGCGTCACAGCTAGATTAGAAACTGAACCGGGCGCCTGCGTCAACACGCCACTTGTTGGTCACGTCGCCGGCGAAGCTGCGGGCGAAGGTGCCGTACAGATAG
>CALAZX010000096.1 GCA_937926555.1 uncultured Negativicutes bacterium
ATAGATAGTTGCCGGTTAAGATGAAAGAACGCTCTGAGTGAGCGTTCTTTTTTTATGCCCGGAATCCCTTTTCTTTTCTGGAGAGGGGTTCCGGGCTTTTCTTATGGAGAAAGATTGTATATACGGCTACTCTGACCGAAATTTATATTCCTTTCCCGGTTCTGTTCTGTAGCGCAATTGTGAAAGAGAGACCCCGGGAAGGGCGGTATATTGTCTATCCCGGGTTCTTGTTATATAATGGGAACAGTAGGTTAACATAGCGGTTTACACTGCTTTTATTTTATCCCATGGGAGGAATGACGATGGAGATCACACAGGTTGTCAAATTCCGCCGCACGGTGCTGCGCCGGATCGCCGAATATACATGGAACGACTGTCTGGCGGAGCATGTCTATGATATCCTCAAGGAGACGGTATCAGAGGAAACGCCCCGTGTGCGCTGCTGCGTGCACAAGGAGCGGGCTGTGCTGAAGAACCGGATCCAGATGGCCATGTGGCAGCCTCTGGGCAGGAATATCATCAATGCAGCCAACGCCGCCCTGGCAGGGGAGTTCGACAAGAGCCTGCCGGTGATGGACGTGCTGCCTGACGCCTGTGACGCCTGTCCCATCGACAAGTATTATGTCACCGACGTCTGCCGCCACTGCATCTCCCACAAGTGCATGAACAACTGCCCCAAGAACGCCATCAGCATCATCAACAACAGGGCCTTCATCAACAGGCAGCTCTGCATCGAGTGCGGCCGCTGCGCCAAATCCTGCCCTTACGGGGCCATCCTGGAGATCAACCGGCCCTGCATCCGCTCCTGCGCCCTGGAAGCCATGTCCGCCGGCGAGGACAAGCGGACGGTGATTGACTACGAGAAATGTGTCAGCTGTGGCAACTGCCGGAGCGCCTGTCCTTTCGGCGCGCTGGACGAGCGGAGCATGATTGTGCCCCTGCTGCTGGCGCTGAAAGCGGGGAAACCCGTGGTGGCGCTGCTGGCTCCCTCTTTTGTGGGCCAGTTCGGCGTGAAGGTATCTCCCGCCCAGCTGATGACGGGCCTGAAGAAACTGGGCTTCCTCGATACGGGGGAAGTGGCGGTGGGCGCCGATATCACCACCATCCACGAGGCGGAGGAGTTCGCCGAGAAGGTGCCGGAGAAGATCAGCTTCATGACCAGCTCCTGCTGCCCGGCTTTCGTGGAACTGGTGAAAAAGCATTTCCCCGAATATGAGGAGAACATCTCCAAGACTACATCTCCCATGGTGTCCTGCGGCATCTATGTGAAGGACAAGTACCAGAACGCCGTGAAGACCTCCCACAGCAACAACGGAAGCGGGGAGGGGGACCAGGTGCTGACCTGCTTCATCGGCCCCTGTATCGCGAAAAAGGCGGAGACCATCAGGCACCCCGAGAGCATCGACTTCGCCATCACTTATGAGGAGCTCCAGTGCATTTTCGAGGGGGTCCATATCGACCTGACGGAACCGGCGGACGAGGAGTTCGCCACCCGTTCCACCACCGGCGGCATCGGCTTCCCGCTGTTCCGGGGCGTGCAGGCTTCCGTGAAAGGCGTGCTGGAGGCGGAGAACATGCCTCCCGTGCCCATGGATTACGCCGACGGCCTGGAGAACTGCCAGGACAAGCTGCAGCTGGTGAAGGACGGCAAGCTGGATATCCGGTACTTCGAGGGAATGGCCTGCAGCAACGGCTGTGTGGACGGCCCCGGATCCCTGTCCCTCCAGGGACTGACCAGGGTGCTGGTGACCAAGTTCGGCCAGAACGCGCCTCAGCGCATCAGCACGGAGAACCCGGAGGCGGTGGATGCCGTGAAGCGGCTTGACTTCGAGGTGAAGGAATCCTGAGCGGGGCAGACAGGAACGCGATTTCCATCAAGGCTTCCGGTGACATCGGGAAGATGTCC
>CALAZX010000097.1 GCA_937926555.1 uncultured Negativicutes bacterium
CTGGCTCCCTTCAACATGACCGACCCCTTCTTCCCCGGCAACAAGGATGGCGTGACCAACTCCGGTGACGTGCATATCTCCATGGCCAAGGGCGCTGTCTGGGACCACACCATCATGTGCGGCGAGAACGTGGGCAAGGACACTGTGATCACCAGCGAGAGCAACGGCGAGAAGAAGGTTTCCCAGGGCTATAACACCCGTCAGACCGACACCAGCCGTGTACGTCACCTGGTATCCGACGGCGGCACCATCTACCAGAACGCGGACCGCAAGATCCATCTGAACAAACTGTCCGGTGACGTGAACATCGTGTACACCCACGAGAACGACGGCACCAAAGCCGCTGACTTCAAGGGCGGCAACACCACCGTGGACACCGCCGCGGCTGATTCCAAGGTAACCCTGATCACCGACAACAGCGGCATCGACATGAACAACAGCGAAGCCGTGAACAAGGTGCTGGGCAACCTGGCCAACAAGCTGTACTACACCGAGTCCACCGACGGCATCCACAACCTGACCGGCAAGGTGAGCATCTCCAGCGGCCTGACCGCCTCCGGCGTATCCCTGAGCATGGGCGACATCGACTTCGACTCCGAGGGCAAAGGCGTGCTGCGCAACGAGACCATCGTGGAGAAGAAAGTATCCGCTGAGGAAGCGGCCATCGAGGCTGAATACCTGAACCCCTTCATGCATCTCCATGCGGTGATGCCCGTACCGGCAGACAACGAGGAGAGCGCCATGATGAGAGGCGCACGTTCCGCAGCAACCACCTCCGCACTGGCCTGGAGAGACACCATGGCAGACACCTACAAAGTGGCTGACACCGCTGACGAGGACGGCATCTTCGCAAGAACCTACGGCGGCAAGGTGGAATATGAAGGCAACGACCTGAGCAACCAGGACAAATACTGGGCAGCCCAGATCGGTTACGACAAAGCGGCCGGCAACGGCTGGCACACCGGCGTGGCCTTCGATTACCGTGACGGCGACTCCGACTACATCTTGGGCGGCGAAGGCGACAACAAGCTGTACGGCTTCGGCGTTTACGGCGTGAAGACTATGGACAACGGCGCCGACTTCCGTCTGGCTGCCAAAGTCGGCCGCGTGGAGAACGATTACACCGTCTACAACGAGATGGGCAAAGCGCTGAAAGGCGACTACAAGGCAAACGCATTCGGCCTGACCGCTGAATACGGCAAGAAGATCGGTTCCGACGAATCCTACTTCATGCCTTCCGCACAGCTGAGCTTCTCCCGCGTAGGCGGCAAGGACTATGTGGCCAAATCCGGCGCTGATTCCATGGACATCAGCCAGGACGCTTACAACAGCATCGTAGGCCGTCTGGCTCTGGAAGCAGGCAAAGACTCCGGCAGCAAGGGCCTGTTCGCAAGACTGGGCCTGGCGCACGAGTTCAGCGGCGACATCGAAGCAACCTACATCGCGGCTGACGGCGGCAAGAAAGCCACCAGCTTCGACGGCAAGGACACCTGGGGCGAGTTCACCGTGGGCGGCCACTATCAGATCTCTGACAACGGCCGGTTCCAGCTGGACTTCACCAAGGACTTCGGCGGCGACTTCCACCACAAATGGAATGTGAACGCAGGCCTGCGCTTCTCCTTCTGATCATACAGAGTTATCTCCTCTGACTATCCCTTTTTTCAATCATTGATAGGGAATCCGC
>CALAZX010000098.1 GCA_937926555.1 uncultured Negativicutes bacterium
AATGTCCCGGAAGTTGTGAAAAAAGGATGGATATCCCATGGGTAACACCTTTTCTTCATATAGTTTTCATAGACAAGGAAAAATCTATTTGCTAAAATTGAAAATGTAACATGAAATCCGGAACGTCCTGTGTGACGGGTTTCTGCTTTGAATAGGCAATAACGCAACTGTGTAAATGAGGGTGGAAGTAAAGGAGGAGTAGCGGCTACATGCCGCCGAAATCATGAAAAAATCCGAACTGCTTTATGTGATCAAACCGTCTCAGCAACGCAAGGAAACACTGGTACAGCTTCTGTCTGACCACAAAGAGGTGAAATATGTTTCCCTGATGGGTGTGGATCTGGCAGGAAACGATACGGACGAGAAGATCCCTATCAACATTTTCCTGGACGATCTGGACACCTTCCTGTACGGCAGCGCAGCTCAGACCGACGGTTCCTCCGTTGTTCTGCCCGGTATCGCCACACTGAACGACGCCCGTGTGGACATGGAAGTGGACCGCGACGTGAACTGGTATGTGGACTACAACTACGAGCATATCGACGAGGAGACCGGCGTGATGGTGGGCACTCTGCGCCTGCCCTGTTTCCTCATCCACAACAACCGTTTCGTGGACTCCCGCTCCATCCTGAAAGCCACGCTGGACTATGTGGGCGACGAGCTGATGAAAATTCTGAAAGAGAACCCCAACCTGCCCGGTCTGGAGCATCTGGACGTGGACGAGATCGAGAAGATCGAGTTCACCACCGCCACCGAGCTGGAGTTCTGGGTGAAATCCCCCCGGGAGCACTCTCCCATCGAGGCGCTGTCCTCCTCCCAGGTGATGCAGGAGCAGTACTGGCAGCGTACCCGCGGCAATGTCCGCACCGCCCTGGAGCAGACCATCGAGATGCTGGAGCTCTACGGCCTGGAGCCGGAGATGGGCCATAAGGAGTGCGGCGGCGTCAAAGGCCAGATCGACGAGAACGGCCATATGAGCCACATCAACGAGCAGCTGGAAGTGGACTGGCGCTTCAGCACCGGCCTGCAGACCGCTGACAACGAGATCCTGGCCCGTATCATCGTGAAAGAGATTTTCCGCCTGAACGGACTGGAGATCTCCTTCCAGGCCAAACCCATCCTGGGCGTGGCCGGCAGCGGCGAGCATACCCATGTGGGCATCGCCGCCAAGATGAAACACGGCAAGCCGGTGAACCTGTTCGCCCCCGGCGACATGCACGAGGACTTCCTGTCCACTATCGGCTACGGCGCGCTGATGGGCATCCTGAAGAACTACGAGGCCATCAACCCCTTCATCTCCGCCACCAACGACTCCTTCAACCGGCTGAAACCCGGTTTCGAGGCGCCGGTGTGCATCGTCACCTCCCTGGGCCTGTCCCCGGAGGTGCCTTCCCGTAACCGGACCATCCTGGCGGGCCTGATCAGGGATATCAACAACCCCCTGGCCACCCGCATCGAGATGCGCTCCCCCAACCCCTACACCAACACCTATATCGCCATCGCCGCCTTCTACCTGGCAGCCCTGGACGGTATCAAGGCCTGTGTGGCTTCCGGCAAGTCCCTGAAAGAGCTGGAGAAGGACATCTCCAAGAAAGCCGGGGAGGAGAGCTTCTATCTGGAGAAGGACCGCATGTACCGCACCGAGGACGACGTGTTCGAGGACTTCTCCGAGGAGGAGCGGATCAAGCTGTTCGGCAAGCATCCCTCTACCGTATGGGAGAACATCTGCGGCTGGGAGCAGTTCCCGGAGAAGAAGGCTGTCCTCATGGAAGGGGACATCTTCAACGACCTGATCCTCCATTCCTTCGCGGAAGGCGCCATGATCCGCTGGAAGACGGAGCTGCTGAACCGCCTCATCCCGGAAGTGCGGGAGACGGTGATGAACTGCCGCTGCCTGCATGACGAGAACAACGGCACGGTATACGACAACATGGCCTGGCAGAAAGTACAGGACGTGCGGGTGAAACTGGCGAAAGACGCCATCCGCAAATCCAGCATCTTCAGCCAGATCCGGAAAGCCATCGAGAAGGGCGACTACAACAAGGCCTCCGACAAGTTCCTGGAGATGCAGGAGCTGCAGGCCCGTCTGCTGAAGCTCTACCATGACTACCAGGTGAACATCATCGACTGACCGGAAGGGAAAAAGATTTTTGACCCGGCAGTCAGAGAATGAGGAAAGATAAACGGCTAGCTGTTCAGTGGGATAAACGGCATGGCCATGGGGAAAGCGGTGTTCCAAGGAGCGCCGCTTTTCTTCTTTTGACTTACGGAATGTGAAACGTTTGTGAAGTTATTGTAAAGAAATTATTGTGAAATATGTATAGTTGTGGTAAAATATCGAAAGTATGATTGGAAAATCTCAAAGGTAAATATAGTATTACCATGATTTAGGAGGATAACAATGAATTTTGCTTTGAACGAAGAACAATTGGAACTGCAGCAGATGGTACGGGAGTTCGTACAGCAGGATATCGCTCCCATTGCAGGAGAATTAGACGAGGAAAATCACACCAGACCCGAGCTGTTCAAGACGGCGCACGAGATGGGTCTGCTGAACGTTATCGTTCCTGAAGAATATGGCGGACTGGGACTGGACAGCGTGACCGTGGCCATGATGTACGAGGAGCTGGGCAGAGGCTGTGCCGGCGTGGCAACCTCCATGGCGGCAAACTCCCTGGCTACCGCACCGGTTCTGCTGGCAGGCAATGAGGAGCAGAAACAGAGATGGTGCGACGTGCTGAACAACGGCGGTCTGGCGGCTTTCGCCCTGACCGAACCCGGCGCAGGCTCCGATGCCGGCGGCGTGGCTACCCGTGCCGTTCATGACAAGGAGAACAAGACCTACACCCTGAACGGTACCAAGGCGTTCATCACCAACGGTGGCATCGCCGATATTTACCTGGTATTCGCCAACACCAGAAAAGACGGCGGCATCCGTGGCCTCACCGCGTTCATCGTGGAGAAGGGCACCCCCGGCTTCAAAGTGGGCAAAAAAGAGAACAAGATGGGCATCCGCCCCTCCAATACAACCGAGCTGATCCTGGAAGACGTTGTGATTCCGGAAAGCAACCGTGTAGGCCGTGAAGGCCAGGGCTTCCGCATCGCCATGCAGACCCTGGATTCCGCACGTCCCTTCGTGGGCGCCGTTGCGGTAGGTCTGGCGCAGGCAGCGCTGGACGAGGCTGTGGCTTACGCCAAAGAGAGAAAGCAGTTCGGCCAGCCGATCGCTTCCTTCGAGATGATCCAGAGCATGGTGGCCGACATGGCCATGAAGATCGAGGCTTCCCGCCTGCTGGTTTACCAGGCATGCTGCATGCGTGACCAGGGCGTTCCCTTCACCAAGGAGGCCGCCATGGCGAAATGCTTCGCTGCGGACACCGCGATGGAAGTTACCACCGACGCCATCCAGATCATGGGCGGCTACGGCTACTCCAAAGAGTACTCCGCCGAGAAACGGATGCGCGACGCCAAGATCATGCAGATCTACGAAGGCACCAACCAGATCCAGCGTCTGGTCATCGCCAACAAAGTGATGTACTGATTCTCGTGAAGACACAATACCCCACTGCTGACAAGGCGGTGGGGTTTTTGTTATAATGGATGGAAAAGAAAAAGAGTGGCGGCCGTGATTTCCGCGGCTGTCCGGAAAAGCGGAGGCTGATTTATGATACTGATCTGGCTGCCGGTTCTGGTGGTTGTGCTGGACCGGCTCACCAAGTGGATTGTCACCACCCATATGCGTCTTCATGAGAGCATCCCGGTGATCGAGGAAGTGTTCCATATCACCTATATCCTCAACCCGGGAGCGGCTTTCGGCATCCTGGCCCATAACCGCTGGTTTTTCCTGCTGGTAGGGGCGCTGGTGCTGGTTGTGGCCGCCGTGTTCGCCCGCCAGATCCTGGAGGAGGACCGCTGGATCCAGGCGGGGACGGGACTGTTCCTGGGCGGCACCATCGGAAATCTGTGGGACAGGCTGGTGGACGGGAAAGTCATCGACATGTTCGATTTCCGCATCTGGCCTGTGTTCAATGTGGCGGATATCGCCATCTGTGTAGGAGTGGGTTGTATTTTATGGAGCGTTTTGAGAACGGAAATGAGAAAAAAGAAATAAAGACAGGAGCCGCCTCTCTGACCGAGGCGGAACTGGCTGCGCTGCGGGACGCGGCGGATACGGAGGATGAGGCTCTGGACGGCAGCGATGACGACGGCGGGGCCGATGGGACCGGTGCCGGCAATGCCGTTTCCGGAGGACCTGTGGTACGGGAAGTCCCCGCCACGGCGGAGGACGCCGGACGGCGGCTGGACGTGTTCCTGGCGGAGCGGCTGGAGGAGAGCCGTTCCCGGATGCAGGGGATCCTGGGCCAGGGGAAGGTGCTGAAAGGCGGCCGACCCATGAAGGCCAACTACAAGGTGAAGGCGGGGGACAGCTTCCTGGTGGAACTGCCCGATCCGGAGCCGGAGGAGCCGCAGCCGGAGGACATCCCCCTGGACATTCTTTACGAGGATGAGGACCTGCTGGTGCTGAACAAGGCGCGGGGCATGGTGGTCCATCCCGCCCCCGGCCATATGCACGGCACCCTGGTGAACGCCCTGCTGCACCACTGCGGGGAGCATCTCTCCACGGTGGGCGGGGCCTTCCGTCCCGGCATCCTGCACCGGCTGGACAAGGACACCAGCGGCGTGATGATGGTGGCAAAGAACGACGCGGCCCATCTGTCGCTGGCCCGCCAGATCCAGTCCAAGACCGCCCGCCGGAGCTACCTGGCGGTAGTCCGGGGCAACGTGAAAGAGGACAGCGGCCGGATCGAGACGCTGCTGGCCCGGGACAAGAGAGAACGGAAACGGATGGCTGTGGTGGAGGAGGATGGCCGTGACGCCATCACCGGCTACACGGTGCTGGAGCGGTTCGGCCGCTTCACCCTGGTGCGCTGCGACCTGGAGACGGGACGGACCCATCAGATCAGGGTCCACATGCAGTATCTGGGGAATCCTGTAGTGGGGGATCCCAAGTACTCCCCCCAGAAGGAGCCTTTCGCCATCAAAGGGCAGGCCCTGCATTCCCATACACTGGACCTGCTCCATCCCCGGACCGGGGAGGCGCTGCATTTCGAGGCGCCGGTGCCGGCGGACATGGCGAAGATCATCACCCGGCTCCATCACCATCAGTTCTGAGAGGGAAATATGCAGTCCTGACAGGGCTGGAAGCGATAAAGACATACAGGCATTGAATGTCTGGGTGACATAAAGATATGACAAGAAAAGAGGAAAAGGTGCGGCAATGAGAAAAGGCAAGGATATGAAAGAGACGGAAAAGGTGGCTATTGTGCCGGAAGGCAGACGTGAGATCATGGACGGCGACGCCATCCGCCGGGCGCTGACCCGTATCTCCCATGAGATCATCGAGCGGAACAAGGGCGTGGAGGACGTGCTGCTGGTGGGCATCTGCCGCCGGGGCTTCCCCCTGGCCCAGCGTATCGCGGCGCTGATCGAGAAGTTCGAGGGCGTGAAGGTGCCGGTGGGGTCCCTGGACATCACCCTGTACCGGGACGACTTGACCAGTCTGGGTTACAATCCGGTGATCCACGGTACCCGGATCGATTTCGAGATGACGGACAAGACCGTGGTGCTGGTGGATGACGTGCTCTATACGGGCCGCACCATCCGTGCGGCGCTGGACGCCATCATCGACCTGGGCCGGCCCAAGGCCATCCAGCTGGCGGTGCTCATCGACAGAGGTCACCGGGAGCTGCCTATCCGGGCCGACTATGCGGGCAAGAACGTGCCCACCTCCCATCTGGAGAACGTGCTGGTCCTGCTGGACGAGTACGACGGACGGGACGGTGTGGAACTGGGGAGAGTCGCCGAGGAGGGATGATCCGTGAATCCGAGACAGCGGCAGTATGACAAACTGGGGGAGACCCTGGTGAAAAAACTGGAGCAGCGGGGCTACGAGGCCTGCTACTGCGCCACCCGGGAGGAGGCTCTGGCGAAGGCCAAGGCGCTGATCCCCGAGGACCATGTGGTGTCCTGGGGCGGCAGCGCCACCATGGCGGAGACCGGCATCCTGGACTATGTGCGGAAAAACCGCCGCTGCATCGACCGTGACACCGGTACCACGCCGGAGGAGCGGCAGGAGCTGATGCGCAAGGGGCTGCTCTGCGACACCTATCTCATGAGCGCCAACGCCATCAGCTGCCAGGGGGAGATTGTGAACATCGACGGCAACGGCAACCGCTGCGCCGCCATGATCTTCGGACCACGCCAGGTGATCCTGGTGGCGGGCATGAACAAGGTCACCCGTGACCTGCCCTCGGCCCTGGCACGGGCCAGGAGCACCGCGGCGACCATCAATATCCGGCGGTTCCCCGCGGCGAAGACGCCCTGCCAGGCCACCGGCATCTGCGGCGACTGCCTGGCGCCGGACTCCATCTGCAACTATGTGGTGGTGACCCGCCGCTGCAATCCCACCGAGAAGATCAAGGTGATTCTGGTGGGGGAGGACCTGGGTTTCTGAGAAATCCGGAAGCAGGCGTGAATCCGCCACCCAGGTGTGAAAAAGCTGTGAACCGGGGGAAGAAGGACAGACCCCCGTTATCCATATGTGGTATAATCAGAAGGTAAACATGATGCCCCCGGATCCGCCAGATTCCCGGGGAGCTGTGAAATCAGGAGGTAGCAGAATGAGAAAAGCACGGAGTTTTCTTCTTGTAATTTTGACATTGGTCCTGACCTGCATGTCCGTGGTGGCCTTCGCCGCCGCTGACGAGCGCAACCCCTTCAAGGGCGTGTACAAGGCACAGGCACAGGAGCTGCGCCAGCCCGGCACGGCGAAACTGGTGTACCTGGTGATGGACCGGGACCGGAATCCCATCCCCGGCGCCACCATGATCTACAACACCACCAAGGCCCACGGCCTGAAAGCGGTCAGCGACGAGAAAGGCATGATCGTGTTCAACGTGAAGGCCTCGGACCTCTTCTACATCCGCCAGATTGTCTATGACAGACAGATCCTGCCCATCACCGGCAGCGACCTGATCAACAATGTGGAGAAGATGGATGTGCGCAAGGGCATGGTGATCTGGAACTGCATCGTGAAATACGGCGATGCGGCCTTCATGAGCTACCGCGGCGATTGACAGGGTCGGTTCCGCAGCACACTGACAACCGCCATACACAGGTCCGCCCGCTGACGGGCACCGGACAGGGACAGCCATCGGAGGATGGCCGTATTTTACCGCGGAGTATGGGCGGTGACAGCTGAAAATGGACATAAAAAAGGACGGTGCCTGGGGCATCGTCCTTTTTGGTATATCGGTATATGAATCTGTTCTGCTTACATGGAGCGGGGCTTCATCATCATCTTGCTGAACTTGCGGCCCATGTCGTGCATCCGCTTGATGGTCTTGATGCGGGTGCGGCGGCGGGGTTTCATGTCGGTGACCTTGCCGTAGTCGCCACGTTCCAGATAGGTGACTTTCAGCTTGCCGGGATCCAGGTAGTCGCAGATCTCCTTGGCCATCTTGTCCGGATTGGCCGGCTTGTTGCAGGTGAACACGTCCACGGCGGCGAAGCCTTTGTCGGGACGGACATGGAGGGTCACATGACCCTGTTTGCAGGAGAGCAGCACGGCGTACTCCTCCTGGTTCTCCTCCTCGTCAAGGTAGATTGTATGGGGAACTAAGCTGCAGCTTTCGGCGAAGGACTTCACACTGTCCCTCAGGCCTTCCCGGTTGTAGATTGATTCCTCTTTACAGTTGTACATGTCGATGGCGATTAAGATTCCAGTAGATTTCACGCGTACTCTCCTTCTTATTTCCGCGGGGTGAGAGGCCCGCATTTCCGTTTGATTTTTTGATCACATTTTTATTAAATAGCAACATTTGCTGAAACAGCACAAATAATTATAACAAAGAGTGTAAAGGTTGTCAAAGAAAGAGCTTTCTTTTCCTTGTTATGGTGTATGCATTCCAAAACGTGGTATAATGTTGAAATACAGGTGGTGATAGAGCGGCATGGAAACATTGGAAGGAACAATGGAAAGCCTGGTTTTCCAGAGCGATGACAATAGATTTTGCGTTTTCCGTATGAAAACGGCGGACAGGGGCATGACGACGGCGGTATACCGTGGCGTAGCCCCGTTTTCAGGTGAGATGATACGGGCCGAGGGGAACTGGGTGACCCACGCCCGGTTCGGCCAGCAGTTCAGCATCGAGCGGTATCAGCCGGTGCAGCCCTCTTCGAAGGTGGGTATCGAGCGATTCCTGGCCTCCGGTGCGGTGAAAGGCATCGGTAAGGCCATGGCCGCCCGGATTGTGGAACGGTTCGGGGAGGACACCCTGGACGTGATGGGCAGGGAGCCCTACCGGCTGACGGAGGTCCCCGGCATCGGGGCCAAGACGGCGGAGAAGATCGCCAGCTCCTACAGCGAGATGGCGGACATGCGGGAACTGATGATGTTCCTGGAGGAGAACGGGGTCAGCTCCCATTACGCGGCAAAGCTGAAATCCCGTTACGGTGACACGGCTATCATCCGGATCAAAGCCAACCCCTACTGTCTGGTGGGGGATATCGACGGCATCGGTTTCCGCACGGCGGACCGGATCGCCATGTCCATGGGCATGGACCGGGAATCCCCCCAGCGGATCCAGGCGGGCATCGCCTTCGGGCTGGAGCAGACCTCCAACATGGGGCATACCTGCATTCCGGAGGATTTCCTGCTGAAGGAGACGGGGCGCCTGCTCCAGGTGGACCCTCTCAGTGTCCAGGCCGTTTTCAATGAGCTGGTGAAGCGTGACATGCTGTGGATCGAGGAGGTGGGCGGCGACCGTCTGGTCTACGCCGAGTTCCTCTACCACGCCGAGGTGAACGCGGCCCGGCTGCTGCTGAACCTGCGTGACCATGCGGGGAGCCTGGGCAAGGTGGATCCCCTGAAGATTATCGCCCAGTGGGAGCAGGAGGCCGGCATCACCCTGGCGGACGCCCAGAAGCAGGCCATCCAGGCTTCGCTGAGCCACGGTGTCTTCGCACTGACCGGCGGCCCCGGCACAGGCAAGACCACCATCATCAAAGGTATCCTGTCCGTCCTGAAGCGGGCGGGCTGCAAGGTGCTGCTGGCGGCTCCCACGGGCCGTGCGGCACGGCGGCTGGAGGAGGCTGCGGGCGACAAGGCCCAGACGGTCCACCGGCTGCTGGAGTACAATGTCACCGGCGAGTTCGGAAAGAACAGCGACGACCCGCTGGAGGCCGATGCGGTGATCGTGGACGAGGCGTCCATGCTGGACATCGTCCTGACACGGCGGCTGCTGGAGGCTATCCCTCCGGGCTGCCGGCTGATCCTGGTGGGCGACGTGGACCAGCTCCCCTCCGTGGGGGCGGGCTCCGTGCTCCAGGATATCATCCGCAGCGGCAGCATGCCGGTGGTGCGTCTGACGGAGGTGTTCCGCCAGGCGGCGGTGAGCCATATCGTCCTCAACGCACATAAGATCAACCGGGGCGACATGCCGGAATGCCGTGACGACACGGACTTCGGCATGGTGAGTTGCGCCACGGACCAGCAGGTGACGGATTTCGTCCGGGACACCTATCTGCGGATGAGCGTGGAGAAGAACTGGCAGGGTGTCCAGGTGCTGGCGCCCATGCACAAAGGGATCTGCGGCGTGCAGAATCTCAACAAGGTCCTGCAGGAGGCGGTGAATCCGCCCAGCAGCGGCAAGGGCGAGATCGAGCGGCCCGGCGGGGTGCTCCGCCTGGGCGACAAGGTGATGCAGATCCGCAACAACTATGACAAAGATGTGTATAACGGCGATATCGGGCAGATCGTCCAGGTGAGCAAGAACCTGGTGAAGGTCTGGTTCCCCGACAAGCCGGACAGTGAATATGTGTCCTACGAGCAGGGGGATTTCGACGAGCTGCAGCTGGCCTATGCCATGAGCGTGCACAAGTCCCAGGGCAGCGAGTATCCCGTGGTGATCCTGGTGCTGGTGCCGGGGCATTACATCATGCTCCAGCGGAACCTGCTCTACACGGCGGTGACCCGCGCAAGGGAGCGGGTGCTGCTGGTGGGCGACCCCAGGGCCCTGCGGACCGCGGTGGAGAACGACCGGACGAGACGGCGCTACTCCCTGCTGGCGGAGCGGCTCCAGGATAACGGCAATCTGTTATGAGGAAAGGAGGGGCTGATATCTCTGTTCTGGAATGGATCGGAAGAAAAATGACGGACCTGCTGCGGCTGTACCGGGAGATACTCATCCCCCGCACCTGCCGCGGCTGCGGAATGGAAATCGGGGAAGGGCTGCTCTGCGGAGACTGCCGGGAAAGCGCCGCCTGGAAAGGTGGGCTGCCCGAGCTGTGCCGGCAGACGGTCCCGGTCTCCTGTTTTGTGTACGAAGGAGCGGTACGAGATGCGTTACACCGGATCAAGTTCCAGCGTGATGAGAGGACTGCGGTTTCTCTATCACGGGAGATTCATCTGCTGCTGGAAAAGCATGGTGCGCCGGCTTGGCTGGCTGACCCGGACCTGATATGGTGCGGGATTCCCACTGACCCCCGGCGGAAGCGGGCGAGAGGTTTCGACCTGCCCACGGTGCTGTTCCGCCCTCTGGCGGAGCGGAACGGGGCGGTATGGACACCACTGCTGACCAGGAAGAGGAACACGGCGCCCATGTCCCGGCTGAGTCCGGGGGAGCGGCGGCGGAATATCAGAGGCTGTTTCGGGCTGCGGCGGAACGTCCGTGGTAAAAGGATTGTCCTGACGGACGATATTTTTACCACGGGCGCTACGCTGGAGGAGGCCTTCCGGGTACTGAAACTGGGAGGCGCGGAGGAGATCCGCATCCTGACAGCCTGCAGCTCGCCGGAGAACCGGCAACAATGAGATTGTGTTTTTGGAGGAAAGTGTTATGGAAGAAGAAAGACGAAGCATCGGACTGGAAGACGGCTTCCGGTTCGATTACACACATATGACCGGAGAGGAGGGCGTCACGGCGGCGGACCTGGAGCGGCTGCGCCCCGCCATGCTGCGGGCGGCCCAGGCCGTGGAGGAGATCGTGGCCACCGGCACGTCCCGGGGCCATCTGTCCAAGGACGGCGCTCCGGAGCCGGTCTATTTCGCACGGCAGGCCTACCTGCGGGAGGGGAACCCCAACACGGAGGAGAGCCTGGCCCGGCTGGAAGCCATGGGCGACGCCTGGCAGAACAACGTGGACGCCGCGGTCTTCATCGGCATCGGCGGCTCCTATCTGGGAGAGAAGCTGATGTTCGAGCTGGCCACCCATCCCTACTGGAACCAGCTGCCCGGCGATGAGCGCCAGGGCCGGCCCCAGATCTATTTCGCGGGGAACAATGTGGACGGGGACAGCCTCTACGGCCTGGTGGCCATGCTGGAGCTCCAGTCCCGGGCGCTGGGACGTCCGCTCCGGGTGCAGCTGGTCCCTATGTCCAAATCCGGCACCACCATGGAGCCCCTGACTGCCTTCACGGCGCTGTGGGAGCATCTCCACCAGCATCCCCTGGAGTTCGAGGTGGATGTCACCGTGGTGACGGAGCTGTCGGAAAGCTCCCTGCTGTACCGGATGGCGGAGAAGCAGGGCTGGGAGAAGCTGGAGATTCCCGTGGGTATCGGCGGACGCTTCTGCGTGCTGAGCAATCCCGGACTGCTCATGGGAGCGGTGCTGGGCTATGACATCCGGAGCCTGCTGGCAGGCGCCCGGGAGATGGCGGAACGGTGCCTGAAAGGCAGCCTTGAGGAGAATCCGGCCCTGCTGAACGCGGCGCTGAAATACCTGGCGGCGGAGAAGCTGGGCGCGCCCATCGAAGTGTTCATGGGCTACGGCGACAAGCTGAAGATCCTGGGCGAATGGTATGTGCAGCTGCTGGCGGAATCCCTGGGCAAGCGGCAGCGCCGGGACGGGAAGAACATCTTCTACGGCCGCACGCCGGTGGTGGCACTGGGCACCACGGACATGCACTCCATGACCCAGCAGCACCAGGACGGCGCCAGAGACAAGGTCCTCCAGTTCGTGGAGGTGGAACGTCCGGCGGCGCAGGTGCGGGTACCCAACCCCTTCCCGGAGGAGCCGGGCTTCGACCGCTATGCCGGCCGGAACATGGACACGCTGCTGAAGGCGGCGCTGAACGCCAACGAGCAGGCACTGGCCGGAGACGGCCGGCTCAGCGCCCGGTACATCCTGCCGGAACTGTCCCCCCGCCATGTGGGCCAGCTGCTGATGTTCCTCATGTTCAGTATCGCCTACGAGGGCGAGCTGGCGGATGTGGACGCCTACGACCAGCCCGGCGTGGAGAGCTACAAGCGGATCATGAAAAAAGAGCTGGAGGGATGAGCTGCGGAAGCGCATCTCCCTCAGCATTGAGAATAAGACGGAAGACCGTGCCTTCCCCGCTGTCATGGCGGAGGGGGCCGGGACTCCGTCTTTTTTTGCGCCCGGATTCCGGCGGAGGACAGGCGGTGGGAAGGTGCGGGACAGGACGGCGCAGGATGCAAGATGCCGCCATAGCATGGGGAAAAGACTGCTAGCGGGATGTTTTCTGTCCCCCGGGGTGAATTCTTCGTGAACCTTCCCTGTAAGACTTGCATAAAGTCAAAAAGTCAAATATAATATAAAAAAGCCTTCCTCATGAGAAGGAGAGGAAAGTAGGTAATTTTCATGAAGAACATGTCTGATACAATTGAGAGCTTCATCATCAGCCAGCTGCTGGCAGCCAGCAAGAACGCGGTGATGGTGCAGCGGAACGAGCTGGCGGACAGGCTGTCCTGCGCCCCGTCCCAGATCAGCTATGTGCTCAGCACCCGGTTCACGCCGGAGCGGGGATACATGGTGGAATCCCGAAGAGGCAGCGGCGGCTTCATCCGCATTGTGCGCCTGGTTCCCGACAATCCTCCACAGCAGAAGCAGGAGGAGAATCCGGAGATCGGGGACATCCTGGCCTACTGGCACGGGAACCGTCTTCTCACCGGCAGGGAGCATGCGCTGCTGAGCTATATGATGTCCATCCTGGAACGGGCCGGCGTGCCTGACGCCCGGAGGAGACAGATTCTCCACGAAGCGGTCCAGCAGATGGTGGACGCGAAATAGCGGCACTGCGGTGCCGATGGGTCCGGACCACGGATCCCCGCCCCGGAGAAAGAGGGAAAGGCCTGCGGCCGGAACCTGCTGCGGGGCAGCTGACCGATTCGACAGAAAGACCACCGATGAGGGGGTATGACCATGTTATGTGAACAATGCGGCAAGCGCGAGGCCACGGTGAATGTGGTCTGTGTTGTCAACGACAAGAAAATAAACAAATGGCTCTGCAGCCAGTGCGCCAAGGAGTTCGCCTCCAAGGGGCTGCTGCAGGACCGGAGCGGGGGCGGCCTCTCCGAGGGGACCCGCAACCTGCTGGAGGAGATTTTCGCACCGCTGCGGGGTCTCGCCCTGGATGGCGGCGGCGACCGTGAGGAGCGGGAAGCCCGGGAGTACACCGAGGAGGCCCGGCGGATCCTGCGGGCTGCGCGGCGTTGCGCAGCCCAGCGCAAACATGAGGAAGTGGGGACGGAGCACATCCTGTGGGGCATCCTCCAGGAGAAGGACTGCTTCGCTGCCTATCTCCTGGTGCGCTGCGGGGTGGACAAGTACACCCTGCTGGGCGAGCTGGAGAGCTGGATGGGCATGGCCAAGGAAGGCGCGCTGGCGGAGAACTACTCCGGCCAGGCGCAGGGCGCCATGAAGTACGCCAGAGCTTTCGCCGATGTGGACGACCTGTACCTGGTGAGCTCCGCTCATCTGCTGATGGGGCTCCTGGCACAGGAGAACTGCGTGGCGTCCCGGGTGCTGTCCCGGTTCAAAGTGGCCATGAAGCAGGTGAGCATGCTCATGAAGGAGGAGTTCATCCAGACCCGTGAGCTGCCGGAGGGCAACAAGCTGAAATCCGAGGTGCAGGAGGAGAAGCGGAGGGAGAACCTGAAGCGGACCCTGGACATGCTGAAGGATTTCGGCCGGAACCTGAACGACCTGGCGGAGAAGAACAAGCTGGACCCGGTGATCGGCAGGGAGGAGGAGCTGAACCATCTGATGCGGATTCTCTGCCGCCGGACGAAGAACAACCCGGTGATCATCGGCGAGGCCGGCGTGGGCAAGACCGCCGTGGCGGAGGGACTGGCCCGGAAGATCGTGGCCAAAGAGGTCCCCGAGTTCCTCCAGGACAAAATCATCTTCTCCCTGGAGCTGGGCTATGTGATCGCCGGCGCCAAATACAGAGGCGAGCTGGAGGAGCGGCTGCGGGACATCATCGAGGCGGTGAAAGCCAGTCCCCAGATCATCCTTTTCATGGACGAGATGCAGATGCTGATGAACGGCACTGACGGCAACATGAGCATCGCCAACATCATCAAACCGGCTCTGTCCCGGGGTGAGCTCCATGTGATTGGGGCCACCACCACCGACGAGTACCGCAAGACCATCGAGAAGGACGCGGCCCTGGAGCGCCGTTTCCAGCCGGTGATGGTGAAAGCGCCTTCCACGGAGGAGACGCTGGAGATACTGAAACGGCTCTGCGGCCGTTATGAGAAATTCCATAAAGTGCATATCACGGAGGAGGCCCTGGGCGCGGCTGTCCGGCTGTCGGACCGCTACATCCCGGACCGGAACCTGCCGGACAAGGCCATCGACGTCATCGACGAGGCCTGCGCGGGCATCCGCCTCCAGAGCGTGAAAGACTATACCGGCCAGATGGGGGACCCCATGGTCACCGGCGACACGGTGCGCAAGGTGATCTCCCTCTGGACCGACATCCCGCTGACCCGGCTGACAGCAGCGGAATCCCGGAGCCTGCTGCAGCTGGAGGAAACCCTCCATCAGCGGGTGGTAGGGCAGAACGACGCCATCCGGGGCATCGCCAGGGCGGTACGCAGGGCCCGTGCGGGGATGAAGGATCCCCACCGTCCTGTGGGCTCCTTCCTGTTCCTGGGACCCACCGGCGTGGGCAAGACGGAACTGGCCAAGGCTCTGGCGGAGACTCTGTTCGGCGACGAGCGGGCACTGATCCGTCTGGACATGAGCGAGTTCATGGAGAAACATACGGCATCCCGTCTCATCGGGGCGCCTCCCGGCTATATCGGCTACGAGGAGGGCGGCAAGCTCACCACCATGGTGAAGCGGCGTCCTTATTCGGTGATCCTTCTGGACGAGATCGAGAAGGCCCATCCCGACATCTTCAACCTGCTGCTGCAGATCATGGAGGACGGGCGGCTCACCGACGGCCAGGGCGTGACGGTGGATTTCCGCAACACCCTGCTGATCATGACCAGCAACGCCTGCGCCGACCTGATGGCCAACCGGACCACCATGGGCTTCACGGCCAGCGCGGACCAGGAGGCGAAAGCCACCAAGGAGAAAGTGCTGGACGGCATCAAGAAGATTTTCCGGCCGGAGTTCCTCAACCGTGTGGACGAGACCGTTGTCTTCGACCAGCTGGGCAAGAAGGAGCTGGCGGCTATCCTGGACCGGATGCTGGCGGATCTGCAGAAGCGCCAGACCGAGACCGGTCTGAAACTGAAGGCCACCCCGGCGGCCTGGGACAAGCTGCTGGAGGAGGGCACGGATGTGCGTTACGGCGCCCGTCCGCTGCGCCGCGCCATGCAGCGCCATATCGAGGACAGGCTGGCTGACCTGTACCTGGAGGGCACCTTCAGCAAGGGCGACCATGTGCTGATCGACGTGTTCAACGGGGATTTCAGCTTCACAAAAATCGTATCGGCCCAGCAGGACAGCCTGGTGCCGGTGGAAAAGGAAACCACACATGGCTAAAGCGAAAAGAAAATCCAGTTATGTATGCCAGGAGTGCGGCTATGTCACCGCCTCCTGGCTGGGCAAATGCCCGGAATGCGGCACCTGGAACTCCCTGGTGGAGGAACTGGAGACCGTGAATAAAGGAAGCCGTAGCTACGTGGTGGGCGCGGTGGAGAAGAGCAAGCCCAAGACCATCGGCAGCATCGCCATGAATCCGGTGAAGCGCTTGGAGACCGGCATCCGGGAGTTCGACCGGGTGCTGGGCGGGGGCATCGTCCCCGGCAGCCTGGTGCTGCTCAGCGGCGACCCGGGCATCGGCAAATCCACCATGCTCCTGGACACCGCCATGCGGTTCAGCCAGCGGGGCGTCCGGGTGTTCTACGTCTCCGGCGAGGAGTCCGAGGCCCAGACCGCCATGCGGGCGAAACGGCTGGGTGCCTGCACCGATTCCCTGATGATCATGACGGCGTCGGACATCGGCAGCATCCTGCTCCAGGCGGAGAACATGAAACCGGAGCTGCTGGTGATCGACTCCATCCAGACCATGTACTGCAGCGAGCTGGAGACGGCGGCGGGCAGTGTGGGCCAGGTGCGTGAGTGCACCGCCCGGCTGCTGAAGTTCGCCAAGACAACCGGCATCGCTGTGATGATCATCGGCCACGTGACCAAGGACGGCACCATCGCCGGCCCCCGTCTGCTGGAGCACATGGTGGACGTGGTGCTGCAGTTCGAGGGCGACCGGAGCTATACCTACCGGGTGCTGCGGGCCCTGAAGAACCGTTTCGGCTCCACGGAGGAATGCGGCATCTTCTCTATGGAGCAGGGCGGCCTGGTGGAAGTGAGCAACCCGGCGGGACTCTTCCTGGAGGACCGGCAGAACGCGGTCCCCGGCGCCGTCATCGGCGGCTGCATGGAGGGGAACCGTCCCATCATGGTGGAGTTCCAGGCCCTGGCGGCCCGGACTCCCTACGGCATGCCCCGGCGCACCGCCGTGGGCTTCGACTACAACCGGGTGAACATGCTCATCGCCATCCTGGAACGGCGGCTGGGGCTGGACTTCGGCACCTATGACGCCTACGTCAACGTGGTGGGCGGCATGAAGATGACAGAGCCCGCGGCGGACCTGCCCGTAATCACGGCCCTGGTGTCCAGCTACAAGAACATGCCCGTGCCTCCCGGGGTGCTGACTTTCGGCGAGGTGGGGCTTACCGGCGAGATCCGCCGTGTATCCGCCATGGAGCGGCGCATCATGGACGCGGCCAATCTGGGCTTCACCCGGTTCATCATCCCCAGGGGCAAGCTTTCCCTGCCGAAAGACTTCCAGGGGGAGATTGTCCAGGTGAAGATGGTGGACGAGGCCCTGGGACGGATTTTCCGCGGCAGCGTGAAATAAACGCGGCTTCCTTCTGTCAGGGATGACGGAATCCCTTGATGGAAGCGCGGAATCATGAGAGGGAAGTGCCGTCTTTTTCAACGGCGCTGAGAGAGAATAATTCTCCGGTATAACAATTTTTACAGAATGAAACAGGGGAAACTGGCTTTGGACGGTCAGTTTCCCTTTATTTTCAAAAATACAGAAAAATGGTTGACATAGATGAAATAGTATATTATAATAACCGTTTTGACATTTTTCCGCTTCTATGCTAAAATATACACATAGTCCTATTTTATAAATCGGAAAATCACCATAGCATTATGTAAGCAGGCAGTAAATATGGATGTGGAGGTGGAAGGATGTTTACAGTTGGTGACAAAGTTGTGTATCCCATGCACGGCGCTGGGGTAGTGGAAGCTATCGAAGAGCGCGAATACGATAATGAGCCTACTAAATATCTTGTCCTGTCCATGTTCCTCGGCGACATGAAAGTGCGTATCCCTATCTGCAACACGGGGAAAGTGGGCCTGCGGCCCGTCAGTCCGCCCAAGACACTGAAAGCGGTGGAGAAGGTGCTCCAGAAGGAGCAGGTGAGCAACATACGGAATATCACCTGGAACAGACGGTTCACAATCTATGTGGACAAGATGAAAAGCGGCGATGTGCTGGACCTGGCGGAGGTAGTGAACTCCCTGTCCAGACAGGATCATGTGAAAAGGCTCTCCACCGGGGAGCGGCGTCTGCTGGGCAATGCCAGACAGATTCTCGCCAGCGAGATCATGGTGGCGAAGAAGAGCGACCTGGAGTCCGCGGAGGCCTGGATTGACAAGTATCTGAATATCGAATGAGCCGTGCATATGCCGGTTTCTCCTGGAAATGGAGAGACCGGCCTCTTTTATTTCCGCTTCAATGTAGGAATTTTGCCGGAATGACTGTTAATATCGCGCCGTTTGTAGTAAAATAGATAGATAAAGTAATATGGCTCAATGTTTTTATCCGCAGGCCGCACTCTTGGGAAAAGAAAGAGGCGCGGACCCGCAGAAGCCGCTTCCGGTGAAGGCGGAGACCTTTCCGGCAGGGTGGCCGGCGCGAGGAGCGGAGGGCTGTATGCTGGAGAACGGAAAGGAGGTGTGAATATGTTACGGAAGATTTTACAGATTGTCGTAGCTCTCGTTTTAGCATTAACCGGACTTATACTCATGGAGTACCTGCTGCCGCAGGTGGCTCCCCTCGTAGGCTATGACATCCATGCCAAAGGGATGTTCGGCTATGCCGCGGCCCGTGTGGTCTGCGGCGGCATCGGCGCCCTGGTGGCCGGCTGGCTGGGCTGGGTCATCACCCCCTTCATGCTGAAGTACATCCTGAAGTATGCGGAAGTGGTGGCCACGCTGCTGGCGAAGGTCCCCTCCGGGGATATCCTGGTGACACTGGTGGGCGTCATCGTGGGCCTGGTCCTGGCCAACCTGGCAGGCGCACCTTTCTCCCATCTGCCCTATGTGGGCCCCTATATCCCCATTGTCCTGAGCATCATCTTCGGTATCACCGGCGCGAAAGTGGCGCTGCGGAAGAATACCGATATCCTGCATTTTTTCAACCGGCGGCTGCCGCTGCCCGGCAAGAAGAGCGCGGACAAGGAGGACCCGGAGAACGAGGAGCCGGTCAAGACTCCGGAGAAGAAGAGCCGGAACAAACTGCTGGACACCAGCGTCATCATCGACGGACGCATCGTGGACATCCTGGAGACGGGATTCCTGGAAGGCAACCTGATCATCCCCCACTTCGTGCTGGACGAGCTTCAGAGCCTGGCGGATTCCTCCGATGACCTGAAACGGGCCAAAGGACGCCGCGGACTGGACCTGATCCATGAGCTGCAGCTGGAGGAGAACAATATCCTGGTGGAGGATGTGGACTACCATGACGTCATCGGCGTGGACAGCAAGCTGGTCCGGATGGCGATCGAGACCGGTTCCATGATCATCACCAACGATTTCAATCTGAACAAAGTCGCTTCCATCCAGGGCATCGACGTGCTGAACATCAATGACCTGGCCAACGCGGTGAAGCCGGTGGTTATCCCCGGCGAGGAGATGATGGCCTACCTGCTGCGGGAAGGCAAGGAGAACGGCCAGGCTGTGGCCTACCTCCAGGACGGCACCATGATCGTGGTGGAGGGCGGCAAGCCCTATATCGGCAAACGTACCCGGGTGACGGTGACCTCCGTGCTGCAGACTTCTGCGGGGCGGATGATTTTCGCCAAACTGTCGGATGCGGCCTGAGGAACCTGTGAGAAAAGACAATGCGACAACGGCCGGGAACGTCGGGATGGCGGAGAAAGCCACCGTGGCTGAACGGCCCGCCTGATTGGAATCTTCGCCGGTTTTCCGCCGGCAGGACGATGAAAAGGAGAAATGATCTGTTGGATACCAGTGATAAGATTACTGTGATTGTCCCCGCCGCAGGCGTAGGCAAGCGGCTGGGGCTGGGTGAGAACAAGGCTTTCGCGGATCTGGGCGGCGTACCTCTCCTGGTGCGCTGTCTGGAGATGCTGGCCGATACGGACCTGGTGAAGGAGGCCATCGTGGTCACCGGAGCCGATGACATGGTCCGGACGGAGGCGCTGCTTCGGGAGTGGAAGGAGAGAGCTTTCCCCCATATGGCGTTCCGTCTGACAGAAGGCGGCAAGGAACGGCAGGACTCCGTAGCCAACGGACTGGCCCTGGTGGAAGATGAGACCGGCTATGTGGCGGTCCATGACGGAGCCCGTCCCTTCGCGGGGAAAGCGGTGTTCCAGCGGACACTGTCCGCCGCCAGATACTTCGGGGCCGCCATCGCCGCGGTGCCCCTGAAGGACACGGTGAAGAGTGTGGACGGGAACGGCATGGTCACGGGGACTCCCGACCGGAGCGCCCTGCGTGCCGTGCAGACGCCCCAGATCTTCGAGATCGGCCTGCTGCGCCGGGCCTACAAGGCGCTGAAAGAGAATCCCTTCCCCGTCACCGACGACGCGTCCCTGGTGGAAGCCCTGGGCGAACCGGTAGCCGTGGCGGAAGGCTGTTACGAGAATATCAAGATCACCACGCCGGAAGACCTGCTTCTGGCGGAGAAAATACTGGAGAAAAGGGGTAAGTGCTGATGGAATTCCGGATTGGAAGCGGTTTTGACGTGCACCGGCTGGTGGAAGGCCGGCCCCTGATCCTGGTCGGGGTGGAAGTGCCCTATGAGCTGGGACTGCTGGGACACAGTGACGCGGACGTGGCGCTCCATGCGCTGATGGACGCGCTGCTGGGTGCGGCGGCCCTGGGGGATATCGGCACCCATTTCCCCGACACCGACGAGGCGTATAAAGGAGCCGACAGCAGGAAACTGCTGGCCCATGTACTGGAACTCCTCCATGAGGAGGGCTGGCAGGTGAACAACGTGGATGTGACCATCATGGCCCAGCGGCCGAAGCTGGCACCCTTCATCGGTCAGATGAAAGCGCTGCTGGCCAGGGACCTGGGGCTCTGTACCGGGGCGGTGAACGTGAAAGCCACCACCACGGAGAAGCTCGGCTTTGTGGGCCGGGGAGAGGGCATTGCGTCGGCGGCTGTTGTCAGCCTGGTGCGCAGCGCCCGGTAACACTACTTCAGGAGGCGTGTGGCGGCACAGCGGTTGCCGCGGAAAACAGACACGCAGGAAACACAGCATGACCGCAAGTGAGCAGGCAGGCGGAAATGCCGGAAAGACCGCAAGTGAGCAAGAAGCAAGAAAACAAGTAAGAAGCAAATAAGAAACAAGCGAGTAAGAAAGAGATTCTGAAGCTGTAGCCGGACTCCTGCGGGAATCCGGGTTATATAGATAAGGCTTAAACTTTTTTTTGGAGGTATGCAAGATGACAAATGAGATGAGAGTAAGATTCGCACCGAGCCCCACGGGCCCGTTCCATATCGGCGGCGCGCGCAGTGCACTGTTCAACTGGCTGCTGGCCCGCAAGATGGGAGGCAAGCTGGTGCTCCGTATCGAGGATACGGACCTGAAGCGTTCTTCCCGCGAATCCGAGGAGAATATCAAAGCCGCGCTGAAGTGGCTGGGTATCACCTGGGATGAAGGCATCGATGTAGGCGGTCCCTACGGCCCCTACCGCCAGACCGAGCGTCTGGACATCTACAAGAAATACACCGACCGTCTGCTGGCGGAAGGCAAGGCATACTACTGCTACTGCACCGACGAGGAGCTGGAGGAGGAGCGCCAGGCGCTGATCAAGGAAGGCAAGATGCCCCGCTACATGGGCAAATGCCGCACCCTGACCGAGGAGGAGAAGGCCCGCTACGAGGCGGAAGGCCGGAAACCCACCATCCGTCTGCGTGTCCCCGCCAACGAGAAGCTGGTTGTCCATGACATGGTCCGCGGCGACGTGGAGTTCGACTCCAACGGCATCGGCGACTTTGTCATCGTGAAATCCGATGGCATCCCCACCTACAACTACGCGGTTGTCATCGACGATGCCCTGATGCACATCACCCATGTCATCCGCGCCGAGGAGCATCTCTCCAACACCCCGCGCCAGCTGCTGGTATATGAGGCACTGGGCTTCGAGAAACCGGTATTCGGCCATATCTCCCTGATCCTGGGCAAAGACCATACCAAGATGTCCAAACGGCACGGCGCCACTTCCGTGGACCAGTACCGTCAGGGCGGCTACCTGCCGGAAGGCATCGACAACTTCCTGGCCCTGCTGGGCTGGGCTCCCGACAGCGAGAACGAGATTTTCTCCCTGGAGGAGCTGACCCACGAGTTCTCCATGGACCGTGTGGCCAAGAACCCCGCTGTCTTCGACATCGACAAACTGAACTGGCTGAACGCGCAGTACGTGCGCAAGCTGGACAAAGAGGCTTTCTTCGAGCTGGCGAAACCCCACATGATCAAGGCGGGCTTCATGACCGGCGAGGAGACCGGCGATAAGCTGGCCTGGCTGAAAGACGTGGCCTATACCGCGCTGACCCAGGTTGATTTCGGCGCCCAGATCCCGGAGAAAGTGGCCATGTACTTCAACGACGAGTTCGACTTCGAGAACGGGGAGGCCGCCGCAGTGCTGGAGGCCGAGACTGTGCCCGTTGTGATGAAGATGTTCCTGGAGGAGCTGAAAGCCCTGCCGGAACTGGACCACGCTTCCGTGAAAGCCACCTTCAAGAAAGTGCAGAAAACCAACAAACTCAACGGCAAAGCCGTATTCATGCCGATCCGTGTGGCCCTCACCGGCAATCAGCACGGCCCGGAACTGGCGGAGATGATTCCTCTGCTGGGTGTGGAACGCACCGAAAAACGCATTCTGGCAAGCCTGGCAAAAGCCGGAGTGAAATTATAAGAGGAGGATCTCCAGATGACAGTCAAGGTATATAACACATTAACCCGCAAAAAAGAAGAGTTTGTACCGAGAGAACCGGGCAAGGCCAGCATCTACGTATGCGGCGTGACCCCCTACAACCATCCCCATATCGGCAACGCCAGACCGTTTGTCACCTGGGATGTCATCCGCCGTTTCCTGGAGCATGAAGGCTATGACGTGTTCCATGTGCAGAACTTCACCGACGTGGATGACAAAATCATCAACACCGCCAACAAAGAGGGCGTGAAATGGAGCGACGTGTGCGGCCGTTACATCGAATCCTATTTCGAAGTGATGGACAAGCTGCATGTGCGCCGCGCCCATGTATATCCCCGTGTGTCCGGCCATATCCCGGACATCATCAAGACCGTGGAGAAACTGATCGAGAACGGCCACGCCTATGAGGTGGACGGCGACGTGTACTTCAGCGTGGAGACCTTCGACCGGTACGGCCAGCTGTCCGGCCGCAACCTGGAGGACATGATGGCCGGCGCCCGCATCGAGGTGGACGACCGGAAACGCAACCCCATGGACTTCGCCCTGTGGAAGGCCGCCAAACCCGGCGAGCCCGCATGGGACTGCCCCTGGGGCAAAGGCCGCCCGGGCTGGCACATCGAGTGCTCCACCATGAGCATGAAATACCTGGGTGAGAGCTTCGACTTCCATGGTGGCGGCAGCGACCTGATCTTCCCCCATCACGAGAACGAGATCGCCCAGTCCGAAGGCTGCACCCATGTGCATCCCTTCGTACGGTACTGGCTCCACAACGGCTTCATCACCGTGGATTCCGAGAAGATGTCCAAATCCCTGGGCAACTTCTTCACCGTGAAGGAGATCCTGGAGCATTTCGAGCCGGAGACCCTGCGTTTCTTCATCATCTCCACCCATTACAGAAGCCCCCTGGACTTCAGCGATGTCCGCCTGAAAGAGGCGGAGACCAGCCTGAACCGCCTGCGCACCGCCAAGGAGAACCTGGCGGAACTGGGCAGACGGATCGCCGCAGGCCCCACCGGAGAGAGCGAGGCGCTGCTGGGCAAGGTGAAAGAGCTGCGTGAGGACTTCATGGAAGCCATGCGCGACGACTTCAACACCGCCCTGGCCATCAGCTACCTCTTCGCGCTGGCCAAGGAGATCAACGTGTACAAAGCTTCCGTGGACGCCGGCAGCGGCCAGCCCGACGGCAAGCTCATCGACGTGATGGCCCATGTGTTCGACGAGTGCTGCGGCATCATCGGCGTGCTGGAAGGCTCCGCCGCAGCGGAAGAGAGCGCGGAGGGCGGTCTGGAAGACGCCCTGATGGATATGCTGCTGGCCATGCGCCAGGATGCGCGGAAGAACAAGAACTTCGCGCAGGCTGACGCCATCCGCGACCGGCTCACCGCCATGGGCGTGGTGATCGAGGACACTCCCCAGGGAGCGAAGTGGAAAAAACAGTGAGATTCGAACGGTTCCAATTGTTGAAAAAACAGGCGCTGGCAGCCTGCCTCCAGGAGGGGCAGGAACTGCCGGACCCCCAGCGGATGAATCCCATCGTGCTGGCTCTGATCGGTGACAGCGTGTTCACGTTCTACGTGCGCCTGCGTCTGCTGGGCGTATCCTCCCACGTCCAGGTGATCCACACCATCGCCGCCAAGATGGTCTCCGCCGTGATGCAGGCGAAAGCCATGCAGGCACTGGAGGAGGGGCTCTCCGAGGAGGAGGCCGGCGTGGCCCGAAGAGGCCGCAACGCCAAATCCACGGTGCCCAAGAGCGCCAGCGTGGCGGAGTACCGTTCCGCTACGGCTTTCGAGGCTGTCTGCGGCTGGCTGCTGCTGACGGACCGGGATGAGCGGCTGGAGGAGGTCATGGAGACTTCCTTCCAGGTGATCAGCAAAGCCATGGGCCGGGACGCCTGACGTGAGAAAGACCGGACGGCGCGGCCGCATCCCATATGGGTGCGGCGGCGTGGCGCCGGCGGAAAATAGAAAGAAGGCCGGGACCGGAGCGGAAAGCGCCGGAAGAGGCCGGAACGATTGACAGGAAAAGAGCAAAAGGGAGTGGAGAAGGACATGAAGGTTGAGTTATTGCGTCATACGCCGGACCCGGAGAAGACCGTGGCCATGAGCGCCCGGCTCTGCTACTCTCCGGTAGGGGCGTCTGAACTGCAGGAAAGCATGACCGACGAGGAAGCGGCACGCCTGGTGCGGATGCTGGTCCGGATGGGCCATCTCTCCACCGTGGAGCACGTGACATTCACCTTCGCCATCGAAGGGGTGTCCCGGGTGCTGACCCACCAGCTGGTGCGTCACCGCATCGCCTCTTATTCGCAGCAGTCCCAGCGGTACGTGAAGGCACATGATTTCGACAGGATCATGCCGCCCACCATCGCGGCGGACGAAGCTGCCAGAAAGAAATTCGACGACTGCATGGAGCAGCTGCAGCGTCTCTATGACGAGCTGACGGAGGAGCACGGGATTCCCGCCGAGGACGCCCGCTATGTGCTGCCCAACGCCACGGAGACCAAGATCATCTGCACCTTCAATGTGCGGTCCCTCTACAATTTCTTCAGCCTCCGCTGCTGCAACCGGGCTCAGTGGGAGATCCGGGAGATGGCCTGGCGGATGCTGCAGGAATGCCGCAAAGTGGCGCCGGTGCTGTTCGAGAAGGCCGGCCCGGACTGTGTGGCCAGAGGCGTCTGCAACGAGGGCAAGATGAGCTGCGGCATCATCGGCAAGGTGAAAGAGTACCAGGCTGAGAAGAAGGATATCGTGCCGCTGTTCCTGAAAGAGAGATGAATGCCGGAGCCGTATATGCACAGGCGTGACTGTCATGGCGCAAGCCGTGATGACGATGCCGGTACAGCGGTGATGGCGCCGGCTGCGGGACCGGGTCCCGGGGCCGGACAGGAAAGACACGGATAAAGAAAAGGAAAGAAGTATGGCTGACGAGTTGATTGCAGGCCGTAACGCGGTGATGGAAGCGCTGCGCAGCGGCCGCTCACTGAACAAGATATACTGCCAGTCCGGCGCCGCCGGCGGCAGCCTGGGAAGCATCCTGGCCCTGGCCAGGGAACTGGGTGTGCCGGTGGAGACTGTACGGCAGGAGAAGCTGAACCAGATGCTGCCGGATTTCCGGCACCAGGGGATCGCCGCGCTGGCGGCACCCATCCCCTTCAGCACGGTGGAGGAGATGCTGGCACGGGCGGCGGAGCGGAACGAGGTTCCCTTCCTGCTGCTGCTGGATGAGCTCCAGGACCCCCAGAACGTGGGAGCGCTGATCCGCAGCGCCGACGCCGCGGGAGTCCACGGTGTGCTGCTGCCGAAACGGAGAAGCTGCCCCCTGAACGCGGCGGTGGCCAAGATCTCCGCCGGGGCTGTGAACTACATGCCCGTGGCACAGATCGGCAATATCGCCCAGACCATCCGCAAGCTGAAAGAGCAGGGCTTCTGGGTAGCCGGCGCCGACATGGACGGGGAATCCCTCTATTTCGACGCGCCGCTGACGGGACCGCTGGTCCTGGTGGTGGGCGCCGAGGGCAAAGGCCTGGGGCAGCTGGTGAAGAAGAACTGCGACATCCTGGTGCGCATGCCCATGCTGGGCGGCGTGAACTCGCTGAACGCATCGGTGGCCGGGGGCATCCTCATGTACGAGATCGTGCGCCAGCGGCTGCTGAAGGCCCGTGAGAAGTAAGCGGGGCGGCAGCGATGAGCAGGGAGTATTATCTGATAGACGGGTATAACGTGATCAACTGCTGGGACGAGTTCGCGGAACTGCGGGAACAGCAGCTGGAACATGCCCGGGAGGTCCTGATCCACAGGATGTCCGAATTCATGGCCTTCCATGGCTACCGGTGCACCATCGTTTTTGACGCCATGGATGTGAAGGGGCCCGGCTCCGTCGAGGAGATCGGCGGCCTCCAGGTGGTGTACACAGCGGAGAAAGAGACCGCGGACAGCTGGATTGAACGGGAAGCCTACCAGTCGGTCCGCGCAGGCTTCAAGGTGTTCGTTGTCACCAGCGACCGGGCCGAGCAGGACAGCATCCTGGGGTCCGGCGGCTACCGGATCTCCGCCCGGGAGTTCAACGAGGATTACAGGGAGACGAAAAAGGCCATCGCCGTCCGCACGGAGACACTTCCGGGGCGGATCGGGAGACGGGAGCTGGGAGGCCGTATCGACGAGAACACGGCGATCCTGCTGGAGCAGATCCGGCGGAACCGGCATCACTGACTTTCCGTCATTCCGGCAGCATTCCGGCGAAACCCGGGCGCGGCTGTCGATGGCTCCGGCAGAGGAACTGCGGGTCCATGGGGCCCGGGCGCCTTTGTTGACGGATATCCTTGTATTCATGTATAATTAAGGCAACCCCTGTTTTTGAGCATAGAAAGGTGGAAACCGGATGGAAAAAGTGGTGAACGATCCCTATGCCAGATTCGCTGATCTGGCTGACGAGGAGATCGTCAAACTGGCTAATGCCGACGGCGACGTCATAGCTCAAGAGTATCTGTTGCACAAATACAGGAATTTCGTAAGGGGCAAGGCCCGCAGCTATTTTCTCATAGGTGCGGAACGGGAGGACATCGTCCAGGAAGGGATGATCGGCCTGTACAAGGCCATCCGCGACTACCGGGACGACAAGCAGGCCTCATTCAGGGCTTTTGCCGAGCTCTGCGTGACGCGTCAGATCATCACGGCCATCAAGACCGCCACCCGTCAGAAACACATTCCCCTGAATTCCTATGTCTCACTGAATAAACCGATTTATGAGAGCGATTCGGACCGGACGCTGATGGACATCATCGCCAGCAACGCCAAGTCCGTGGACCCGGAGGAGATGATCATCCGGCGGGAGGAGTTCGCCGATATCGAGGAGAAGATGAACAGCATTCTCAGCGACCTTGAATGGGAAGTGTTCATGAGCTACCTGGACGGCAAATCCTACCAGGAGACGGCGGAGGAACTGAACCGCCACATCAAATCCATCGACAACGCCCTCCAGCGGGTGAAACGCAAGGTGGAGAAATACAAGGAAGCCTATGCGGACCGCCAGGAGCTGGAAGCGTTCTACAACGGGGTGGTGTCCTGCCGCAACGGCGGCAAGATGAAGCACTCCTGCCATAAAGACGGAAAATGACCGCCTTCACCCAACGGGGCGGAAACTGATACATGTGAAACAGAAAGCCGCGCTTTTCCCGGAAAATTCTTTTCAGGAGAATTTTTTAGAGGAATTCCGGCGGCATTGAAGAAAGGTAGTAATTACAATATAATATAAAAGCAGGTTCGGTCAGAAAATTTGCGGTCTCTATTAAGACTGGGGAGGTAATTATCATGAACCAAACTGAAGATTTCAAGAAACTCGTGGAAGCGGCAAAAGAGAACAAAGGCGGCGTGATCTTCGTCACCGGCAAACCGGGCAGCGGCAAGAGCAAAGTGCTCCGGGAAGCTGCCGAGGACAGAAAATGGGATTATGTGGACTGCCGTATGCTGATCAGCGAGGAGTTCCTGGCCATTCCCAAAGAGGAGCGGATGGAAAGAGCCCCCGAGATGATGGAAGAAGCCCTGGCAAGCTACAATTCCGATGTCATCCTGCTGGACCGTCTCCAGACATTGTTTGTTCCTGTGTTCAACCTGGATCCGGCCGCACTGCTGAAGAAAATGGGCGAGAAGTTCGTCCTGGTGGCTGCATGGCCCGGTTATGTGAAGGATGGCCAGCTGTGCTACGATAAATTTGACGGAAGCGAATCCATCCGTATCCCGGTGGAAGGCTTCACAATCTGGAACGTGGAATAAGAGTAGATACTGCGAGTGATATAAACAATGATAAATGTCAAAGGAACGTTGGCTGTACTGACCGGTGGCGGCGACTGCCCCGGTCTGAACGCCGTGATCAACGCGGTGGTGAAATCCGCGCTGGGCTACGGCTATCAGATTTATGGTGTGATCAACGGATTCAACGGACTTGTCTGTGACAACATGAAGCTGCTGACCTACGAGGACGTGTCGGGGATTCTGCCCCGGGGCGGCACTGTGCTGGGGACCACCAACCGTGACAACCCCTTCCAGTTCGCCCATGTCCAGCCGGACGGCAGCATCACCTACACCGACGAGCGGGAAGCGGTGATGAAGCACCTGCGGGACAGAGGCATCGAGGCACTCATCGTCATCGGCGGTGACGGGAGCCTGGCTATCGGCGCGAAACTGGCCGAGGAATGCGGTGTGAAAGTGGTGGGCGTGCCCAAGACCATCGACAACGACCTGCCCTGCACCGAGCGGACTTTCGGTTTCGACACGGCCATGGCCATGGCCACCAGCGCATTGGACCGTCTCCATACCACGGCGGAATCCCATCACCGTGTGATGGCCCTGGAGGTAATGGGGCGCTATGCGGGCTGGATCGCGCTGCACTCCGGCGTGGCCGGCGGCGCGGACGTGATTTTGCTCCCCGAGATCCCTTATGATATCGATGCGGTGATCCGCAAGATCCATCAGCGGCAGGCCCAGGGCAAGATGTTCAGCATCATCGTGGTGGCCGAGGGAGCCAAACCCATCGGCGGCGAGCTGACCGTGGCCCGTGTGGTGAAAGACAGTTTCGAGCAGATCCGCCTGGGCGGCGTAGGCGAGAAGCTGGTCCGCGAGATCGAGGCGAAGACGGGCATCGAGTCCCGCTGCACCGTGCTGGGCTATCTCCAGCGCGGCGGTTCCCCTACAGCCTTCGACCGGGTTCTGTGCACCCGCTACGGCGTGGCTGCGGTGGAAGCCTGCATCAAGCGGCACTTCAACGTGATGGTGGCGCTCAGGAACGACTCCATCATCGAGGTTCCTCTGGCGGAAGCCGGTTCGGGAGAACGGTTCGTTCCCCTGGACAGCGAGATTATCAAAGCGGCCCGGTATATCGGCATCAGCTTTGGCGACGAGAAATGACCCTGCGGCGGACTGCCGCGGGTGAGACAGTACAGGCGCGTAAGCGCTCACAGACGGCCGCAGATCCTGCGGGCACGGGAAGGGGTGGAAGCCCCCTGCCGGAGGCGCAGACGGAATCCTATGCCCTTACAGCATGGTGAACCGGGCGTCGCGGCGTATCAATTTTATAAATGATAAAGACCGTCTACATTCTGTAGCCGGTCTTTTTTAAGAAAAGGCGGTAGCATTTTGGAATTATATCTGATTGCGGTTGTAGTGGGCATCGTGGAAGGCGTGACGGAGTTCCTGCCGGTATCCTCCACGGGCCATATGATCATTGTGGGGCATATGCTGGGCTTTGACGGCCCTCTTGCCAGTGTGTTCGAGGTTTTCATCCAGCTGGGAGCGATCCTCTCGGTGATTTTCATCTATAAAGAGCGGTTCGCCCGTTTCTTCACCCGGGACGGGTGGGACGCCAAGAAAGGCCTCAGCGCCTGGCATGTGCTGGCGGGGATTCTGCCGGTGATGGCGGTGGGGTATCTGGCCCACCATTACATCAAGACCTATCTCTTCTCGCCCTATACGGTGGTTGTGGGGCTTGTACTGGGCGGCCTGCTGATGATCTATGCGGAGAAGCGGATGGGAAGCCGCAACAAAGAGCTGCTCCAGGACGTGGACAAGCTGACCCTGAACCAGGCCTGGAAAATCGGCCTGTACCAGCTGCTGGCCCTGTGGCCGGGATTCTCCCGCAGCGGCAGCACTATGGCCGGCGCCATGCTGGTGGGAGTGAGCCGCACCGTGGCGGCCCAGTACACCTTCCTCATCGCCGTGCCGCTGATGTTCGTGGCCTGCATCTACGACCTGCTGAAGAACATCCATAATCTGGGTACCGGCGGGATGGAGATCCTGGCTATCGGTTTCGTGGTGGCGTTCATCACTGCGTATTTCTCCGTACTCTGGTTCCTGAAGTTTTTGAATAAATACTCCCTGACGGCTTTCGCCTATTACCGCATTGTGCTGGCGGCTGCGGCACTGATCTATTTCGGCCTGTGATTTTCCGGATTCCGGTTGGCGCCTCACACTGACCGGCATTTTCCGGAATTCACTGTTTTTCATGTTTTTTCAGGAAAAAGCGGAAAAAACATGAAAAAAGGCGAAAAAAGTGAAAAAGGGTGTTGACAAAGGGTTATATATCATGTAATATACTTATTGTCACTGAACGACGGAAAACGTTGAAAAACAACGTTTCTTGCTGGCATAGCTCAACAGGTAGAGCAGCTGACTTGTAATCAGCAGGTTGTGGGTTCAAGTCCTATTGCCAGCTCCAGCAAAATCTCATGGAGAGGTTCCCGAGTGGCTAAAGGGAGCAGACTGTAAATCTGCCGCGTTTCGCTTCGCTGGTTCGAATCCAGCCCTCTCCACCATTTTCATATCGCGGGGTGGAGCAGTTGGTAGCTCGTCGGGCTCATAACCCGAAGGTCGGTGGTTCAAATCCATCCCCCGCAACCATGTTAATTCGCTGATGTAGCTCAGTCGGTAGAGCGTATCCTTGGTAAGGATAAGGTCACCAGTTCAATCCTGGTCATCAGCTCCATTTTTTATGGCGGCATAGCTCAGTTGGCTAGAGCAAACGGTTCATACCCGTTGTGTCCGGGGTTCAAATCCCTGTGCCGCCACCAATATAGTATCAAACCTCATTCAATGAGGTTTTTTTTATGCAGACAACCGCAGACAGATCAATTCGCTGATGTAGCTCAGTCGGTAGAGCGTATCCTTGGTAAGGATAAGGTCACCAGTTCAATCCTGGTCATCAGCTCCATTTTTTATGGCGGCATAGCTCAGTTGGCTAGAGCAAACGGTTCATACCCGTTGTGTCCGGGGTTCAAATCCCTGTGCCGCCACCAATATTTCACCAACCTCATTCCGATGGGGCTTTTTTTATATCTAAAAACAATTTGGCTATACACTATTTCACGAAAGTGTGTTATATTATATAGTATATATAGAAGAAAAATGTTTTCTTCGCTTTCTCTGTTTGTAAGTTGCGACATCAGTGGTTGATGGGCAGCTGAAATATTAATATCATTAAATCTTTGGGAGGAATCAATAATGGCAAAGGCTCATTTTGAAAGAAAGAAACCGCATGTTAACATTGGTACCA
>CALAZX010000099.1 GCA_937926555.1 uncultured Negativicutes bacterium
GTGAAGATATTTCAATCAAATCCCTATCCAATTCACCTTCTTCCACAAAGAAGGGTTTGTCAAGTTAAGTGTGTAAGTTTTTTTAGGTATCATAAAAGAAGATGCGTTACCAGTGATTGCTGGCTTTAAAATTTCTCGTATTTCAGGATACGAGCTTGCAGCTTATCATCCATAGCCAACTGGTTTCTGACCATCGCCCAGTTCTGGATATGATGCCCTTCCCACTTGGCATAGAGTTCCTTTACCCTGAGATAGAGAACCTTGAAGACAGATTCCTCGCTGGAGAACGAGCCCTTCTTGGTGACTTTTCGGAAGCTGGAATTCACGCTCTCTATCGCATTGGTGGTATACATCACCTTCCTTACGGCACTGCCATAGTTGAATAGTTGCTGGACATGCTGCCAGTTCCGCTTCCATGTTTCTACCGCACCGGGGTACTGGCTCCAGGCCTGCTTGAACCGCTCGAATTCGGCCTCAGCACTCTTCAGGTTCACGGCTCCATAGACCTTCCTGAGCTGGGTCGTGTAGGCCTTGTAATCCTTGGATGGGATGTACTTGATGGAGTTGCGGATCAGATGGACGATGCAGCGCTGCACGACCACCTGGGGGAAGATGGACTTTGCTCCCTCTTCCAAACCGGAGACACCATCCATGCAGATGAATCCGACATCTTCAACGCCACGGGCCTTCAGCTCATCGAATATCTGCATCCAGTTATGTTTGCCCTCCGTCTCGTTCATCCAAAGGCCCAGGACATCCTTCGAGCCATTGATGTCATAGCCGAGGATGACGTAGACAGCGTGGTTCTTGGTCTCATAATCCTTGCGTACAGAGACGTACAGGCAGTCTACGAACAAGAAGGGGTAGAAGGGGTTCAGAGGACGTGTCTGCCAATGCTGGACTTCGTCCATCACTCGGTCTGTGATGTTCGAGATGCTCTCTGCGGACAGCTCGAATCCATAGATGTCATCAATCGTCTTGGCAATATCCCGCTGGCTCATGCCGCGTGCATACATGGCCAGTACCTTGCTCTCGATCCCTGTGACATCCTTGGTGCGTTTGGGGACTACCTGGGGCTCGAAGGTAGATTCGCGGTCCCGTGGGACGCGGATGGGGACCTCGCCGACCGAAGTCTGGATGGTTTTCTCCGTATAGCCATTCCGACGGTTGGAGGTTTCCTTCTTGCTATGATCATTGGAGCTATACCCGAGATGGTTATCTATCTCGCCCTGCAGCATAGCTTCGAAGATAGGACCGAACACGTCCTTCAGCGCTATCTGCATGTCTTCCTGCGTCTTCGGCTGGTATTGTTCCATGATGAGCTTGGCGATTGCCTGGCCTTTCTCACTCGGGTTTCTACGTTTCTTCATCAGTGCTGTACTCAATTCCTTTCAACCTGCTTTCTGATAGTGTACCGCACCTCGACAAAAAAATGAAGTGCGTAAGTTAGTAAATTGGTTACCGGTAACTTACACACTTCATTTTACACTCCCATATTATTTGTTTTCGAGTCAATCGTTACTGGGTTATTTGCCTAAGAAAGGCCATAAGTATCACTCTTTTAAAGATGTGCTGGAAAATGAAAAAGTGGATATACAAGACTATTCAATTAGCGATAGGAAAAATAAATTAGATGAACTTATAAAGAGAGGTTCAATCTAAAGTGTACCCCATGTCAAGGACATTCAGTTTTTTATTTTCCAAAAATTTGGACACTGAGTTTTAGCAGAATTCCAAGATTCGTACACTGAGTTTTTGCCGAATCCCGACATTCGCACAATGAGTTTTTCTTTTAAAATCATCTGTGTGGGTATTGTCCTCAATCATTATTGCCTTGCTTAGTTCCTAATTCTGATGGTGCCTTGAGAACCTGCGGAACCCGAGGCGGGTTGGTAATAGAAAGCGGATATACTCCAGTGATTATAAATTTATAGTATTCATTCGGCGAGAGCTTACAAAGTTCCCATACATACGCCTCGTTGTTGTAGTAATCTATGTAGTCATCAACGATATCCTGGATCTGTTGGAATTCTGTACATTCCTTGACCTTGTCAAGAATGTGATCCTTCATATGACCAAAGAAACTCTCTTGCGGTGAATTGTCCCAGCAGTTACCTCGCCGGGACATCGATCTGCGCAGGTCGCAGTCCTCAATGATTTGTATAAACGTGGTGCTGGTATAATGACTGCCTTGATCACTGTGGATCAGAGTTTCCTTATGCAACGAGATTCTGTGATCTCTGATTAAATTTTCAACGGTTTCTTTGACAAAGTCAATTTCCAGTGAATCACTCAAAACATAGGACAGTATCTGCTTCGTGTATGCATCAAGGATGGTCGATAAATAGGCGAATTCCCCATTGTATGGGATGTAAGTTATATCCGTCAGCAGAACATATCGTGGACCATAACATTCGAATTCACGCTGCAAGAGATTATCGGCATAGTTGCTCGTCTTGATGGCTTTCGCCATTCTGCGGTAAGGATTTGCTTTCCTGATTGGGCAGAAGAGATGGTACTTCTTCATCAGCCTTCGGATTTTTTTGATATTCATTACCACTGGCGGATTCATGTGAAGAAGCCCCATATAGATACTCCTTGCGCCTTTGGCATAGCCACGTTTTTTATATATGGAAAGAATTATCTCAAAGTCGGCCTTATCCTGCAATTCACGCGCTTCCCGTGCCGGGGCAGCTTTTAACCAGGCATAATACCCTGATCGTGAAACGCCTGCAAACTCGCATAGGATCGAAATGCTAAATACACCCGGTGAATCCTCAAGAGTGTTATGAATGACCTCGTACTTGTAGGATGTTTTTTCCATGATGAGCCCTCCTACTTTATATCCTTGTCGGGTTTTAAAATTTTTTTTAGGAACTCCATTTCATGGCGCAGATAGTACAACTCGTGCTCCATCGCATGAAGTTTCTGGTCATTCGACATGGATGAGTAGTCCGGATGGTTGCTGATTGCATAGCTGGTATGTTGTCCTTCGCGAAAATTTCCTTCCTGGGCTTGCTTTTTGATCATACCCTGCAGACCACATACTCTGGATTCTCCAAGCATCTGGAAGTCGTATCCCAGTTCTTCCACGATTTGACGCGGACGTTGACCCGTTTGGTATCGCTTCCAGAATTCCTTCTTGAATTCAATCGTGAAAGAAATAGTATTTGCGGATACACTGTATGTGTATTTGTTTTCTCGCAGAAGCGTCTGCTCCTCTTTTGTAAAGCTGCGTATACTCATAACAGTCCCCTTTCTTAGACAATGAGATTATATCATTGATGAGTGTTGCTTAAAAACCCATTGTCCGAAAAATGGGATTCCTTAAAATCAGGTGTCCACGTCACGGGATTTCTAATTGTCAATGTCCAAGGAATAGGATATCTTAAAAACTCGATGTCCATTTCTATGGGTATATTTTAATCAGTGTAACCGCTAAAGGGAGAATTTGTCCAAATTGGCGAAGAATAAGGCTTTTGGATGACTTGTATAGGAATGAAGTTTTAAGTTTTGTTTATTGGAGGAAGTACTTGGATATAATACAGCCTATGTTAGATTCAGGGGAAGTTTTCTTTGAAAATCGATTGTTCTCTGTTCTGGAACAGGACTATCTAAATTACATGTTGAATAAATCTCAATACAGTAACGGATTGGATTTGCGGAATAAATACCTGCATAGCACCGATCCGATAGATGAGAATCAGAAGAGATATGACTATATTTTGCTGATGAAAATACTCATTCTTATTGTGCTGAAAATAAATCATGAATTTTTTTTGTGGGATGAAATAAAAAAACAGCAGGGATAAAAAAGTGCGGGTATACTATCGCTATGTCCTTTACATATTCTGTCTGATAATTTGGCGCATCAGTGTGGTATGATAGAGATATATTACTGAATCAATGGAGGCCGATAAGATGGCAAGAGACAGGCGACGTGACGCAGCGAAACGGTTTGTGGAATTCTGGAAGGGGAAAGGCTATGAGAAGGGGCAGAGCCAGCCGTTCTGGCTTTCTCTGTTGCGCGATGTCTTTGATGTCGAGCATCCGGAAGAGTTCATCTCTTTCGAGAATCAGGTGCATTTGGACAGTACCAGCTTTATCGATGGATATATTCCGTCTACCCATGTGCTGATAGAGCAGAAAAGCATCGATAAAAGTCTCTCGGCTGCAATCCGCCAGTCTGACGGGACGCTGCTGGATCCTTTCCAGCAGGCAAAGCGCTACTCCGCCAATCTTCCTTATTCCTTACGTCCTCGTTGGATTGTCACCTGCAACTTTAAGGAATTCTATGTTTATGATATGGAGCAGCCCAATGGAGAGCCGGAGAAAATATTGTTGGAGAACCTGGAGAAAGAGTATTATCGTCTGGAATTCCTGGTAGATGTCCGCAATGAGAATATCCGGAATGAGATGGAGATTTCTTTGCAGGCCGGTGAACTTGTGGGAAAACTGTACGATGCTATTCTGAAACAGTACATTGATCCCGAAAATCCGGATTCTTTGAAGAGTCTCAATATTCTCTGTGTCCGTCTTGTATTCTGTCTGTATGCGGAGGATGCTGGCGTTTTCGGGCCTCATAACATGTTCCATGATTACCTGGAAGGATTCCTCCCTGAAAATATGCGGATGGGTCTGATTGAGCTGTTCAAAGTACTGGATACCCGTCCGGAAGACCGCGATCCCTATATGAAACCGGAGCTTGCAGCTTTCCCCTACGTGAATGGAGGCCTGTTTGCGGAAGAGGATATCGAGATTCCCATGTTTACCGAGGAGATACGCCAGATGCTCCTGCAGGATGCCAGTGCCGATTTTGACTGGAGCGGTATCAGTCCGACTATTTTTGGCGCTGTGTTTGAAAGCACTCTGAATCCGGAGACTCGCCGCAGTGGCGGTATGCACTATACATCCATTGAAAACATCCATAAAGTGATTGATCCGCTGTTCCTAGATGATTTGAAAGAGGAGTTTGCGGAAATCCGGGCAATTGCCGTGAACCGGACACGTAAAGCGCGGCTTGAGGCGTTTCATGATAAGCTGGCATCCCTCACTTTTCTTGATCCTGCCTGCGGCAGCGGCAACTTTCTGACCGAGACCTATATCAGTCTGCGCCGTTTGGAGAACGAGATTCTCAAACTGCAGCTTGGCGGAGAGATTGTGCTGGGCCCTATTATGAACCCTATCAAAGTATCCATCAAGCAGTTCTACGGCATTGAAATCAACGACTTCGCAGCTACTGTCGCAAAAGCGGCTTTGTGGATTGCGGAGAGCCAGATGATGCAAGAAACGGAAGACATTGTGCATATGAATCTGGACTTCCTGCCGTTGAAGACATATGCCAACATTGTGGAAGGAAACGCGTTGCAGATGGAATGGGAGTCTGTTGTACCCAAGAACAAGCTGAATTATATTATGGGAAATCCGCCGTTTGTCGGATCTAACAATGTCAGCAAAGAGCAGAAAAACGATCTGATGGATATCTTTGGTGAAAAAAGGAAGGCGGGACTTCTTGACTATGTTAGCGGGTGGTACGGGAAAGCCTGTGCCTTTATGCAAGAATCAAGAATCAGAGGCGCTTTTGTTTCCACCAATTCCATTACACAAGGGGAGCAAGTGGCTATATTATGGGCACCTCTGATGGAGCAGGGTCTGTCCATAGATTTTGCGTACCAGACGTTTGTATGGGATAGTGAGGCTAACTTCAAAGCACATGTTCATTGCGTGATAATTGGTTTTAGTATTAGCCTTCCTGGCAAAGAGAAAGTCCTTTATTTTGGGTCGAAAAGACGAAAGGTTGACAATATAAACGGATATTTACTGAATGGTCCCAATATATTTATCGCGCGACGGAGAAATCCATTATGTGATGTCCCTTTATGTACCAGAGGGAATCAGCCTACTGACGGAGGCAACTTGATTATTGAGAAAAATGAATATGATGCATTTGTGAAACAAGAGCCGGAGGCAAAGCCCTACATAAAAAAACTGATTGGTTCCAAGGAGTTTATCCAGAAGCTGGACAGGTATTGCTTGTGGCTCGTTGGAATTTCTCCTGAAAAACTGAAATCCATGCCATTAGTGATGGAAAGAGTCCGGAAAGTAAAGGAGATGCGTGAAAAGAGCTCTTTTGCAGGAACTCGGGCATTGGCAACCACGCCTACTTTGTTCAGAGAAACGTGGAATCCTGAGTCGTTCATTGTTATCCCCAGGGTTTCGTCTGAACGCAGAAAATATATTCCTATGGGATTTTTACATGGTGATACAGTTCCTACAGATTTGGTGATTATTGTTCCGGGAGGAGAACTTTATGAATTTGGCGTTTTGACATCTAATGTCCATAATGCATGGATGAGAACCGTTGCCGGGCGGCTTGAAATGAGATATCGTTATTCTAAAGATATTGTCTATAATAATTTTCCCTGGCCTAATCCAACAGAAAAGCAGAAAGTACGGATTGAACAAACTGCGCAGGGCATTTTGGATGCCCGGAATCTGTATCCTGATAGCAGTCTGGCAGATCTTTATGATGAAGTGGCCATGCCGCCGGAACTCCGTAAGGCGCATCAGGCGAATGATAAAGCTGTTATGGAAGCGTACGGATTCTGGGGCAAGCTTAACAGCGAGAGCGAGTGTGTGGCAGAGTTGCTGAAGATGCATCAGAAGCTGGTTGGGCAATAACAAGGAAAGCGGTAATCGCGGGTAGATGTAGTTGGTTGTATA
>CALAZX010000100.1 GCA_937926555.1 uncultured Negativicutes bacterium
GCGTCGTTGTTGTACACGTCCCAGTCCTTCATCTTCTTCAGCTCGCCCACAGCCCAGGCCGTCTCCTCCAGGAGGCGCTCCTTGTCTTTCGGCAGGGTCCCTGCCAGCTGCACGTAGTTAGACACATGGTTGCTGCGGAAGATGCAGTATTTGTCATCATCAATATGGATATTCTCCAGCATGAGGTGAAGTTCCTCCATCAGTCCCGCAGGATGCAGGGGATGGAACTCGCCCCGCTCGAACTGGTCTTTCAGCTCGCTGCCGCGGTAGAGCATGAGGCTCAGGGCGCTGAGCATGGTGGGCTGGATCTCGCTGATGGCTTTGGCGGTGGCCAGGGCGTGGCGTTTGGAGCCCTCCACGCCGGCGATGCCCAGGATGACCATGATGGACAGTTTCATGCCGGCGGCCATGACGCGTTTGCCGGCCTCGATGGATTCGGGACCGTCCACGCCTTTGTTGACGGCTTTCAGGGTCTCGCTGTCGCCGCTCTCCATGCCGTAGTACAGCAGGGTCAGTCCGGCCTCACGGAGCTGCTTCAGCTCTTCCGGGCTTTTCCGCAGGATATCTTTCGGTGCGGCGTAGGAAGCCACACGCTGCAGTTTCGGGAAGTATTCCCGCAGGGTCTTCAGGATGCCCAGCAGCCGCTCGGTGCTCAGGACCAGCGCGTCGCCGTCAGCCAGGAACACACGGCGGACGGTGTCCTTGCCGTAGGTGTAGGCCATGGCGATCTGCCGGGAGATCTCCTTGTCGGAAAGCACCTGGAACTGTACGCCGCGGTACATGTTGCAGTAGGTGCATTTGTTGTGGGCGCAGCCGCGGGTCACACGGAGGATGAAGCTCTCCGCCTCACTGGGCGGACGGAATACGGGGGTGTCATAGTTGTCAAAAAACATGGTTTTTTCTCCTTTTTCTCACTAAAAACTTGGGATTGGTATATAATGTAGGGATAGGGACAATTCCATATCCCCTCGCGCCATCCTGTTTTCTGCAAATCCCCTCGAGGAGGATTGATGAAAGAAAGACAAGTGGGGCGAATCGCATGGAACATTATAATATATCTTACAGTCAAATGTAACATACTTTACAGTGATTTCGCAAAATGTTTTCATTTTCCGGGATATTACACTGCACCAAGGACAAAGGAGTCCATATGAGAAAAACATTTATTTGTCTTATCCTGCTTCTGGGAGCGCTGCTCCTGCTGGCAGGCTGCGGCGGAAAAACAGATACGGCAGGAAAAAACCTGACCTTCAGCGGCCGCATCGAGGCGGAGTCCTTCACCCTGAAAGCCCCGCTGGCCGGCAAGCTCCACGGGCTCATCGTGACAAAAGGGGAAAGAATCCGGAAAGGGCAGCCCCTTTTCGCCTCCGGCCGGTCGGACTACAGCAAGAAGCTGGAGCAGGCCGCGGCCTCCATGGCCCGCACCGAGGCGGAATACCGCAATGCCATGGGCGGCGGCACGGCAACCGACCGGGCATCGGCCCAGCTGGCCTGGCAGAACTCGCTCCAGGCCTATGACGAGGCATCCCGCACCTACAACAAGATGAAGCGGCTCTACGCCCTGGGAGCCGTCCCCAGGAACAGTCTCACCGCGGCGGAGGAGAGCCTGGCCATGGCGGAAAAAGCCCGGGACGCCTCCCGGATGGCCGTGGAGGAGAGCGCCCGCAGCCGTTCCCCCGAAGAGGTCGAGGCCTTGAAAAAAGCCCACGAGGCGGCGAAGAAAGAGTTTGAGACACTGAAAAACTCCCCCGCAGCAAACGAGGTGTCCAGTCCCGTCACCGGCGTCATCACGGAGGTCCTGCTGAAAAACGGGACGGAAGTGACCCCCGGCCAGGATGTGCTGGAACTGCGCTCCACCTCCAGCGGCACCGTCCGCATCCCTGCCGCCACCCCCGATTCCCGGATCCGTCCGGGCATGAGCGTGCAGATCGGCAGCAAGAATCTTCAATCCCCTTTCCCCGGAACCGTGAAAGAAGTGACGGAGAAAGGCATCCTCATCTATACCGCGGAGAAGCCGGAGGACCTGCCGGACAACGCCAAGGTGGAGATCACCATCCCCCTGGAGTCCTGACAGCTTCCCCATCCTGCTCCTGATCCGCT
>CALAZX010000101.1 GCA_937926555.1 uncultured Negativicutes bacterium
GGAAGGCCTTCTCCGCCTCCGCCAGGGCCAGGCCCATATACACCTCGTCCTCCATGCCGCACCTCCTTTGTCTCTTCTCTCTCTTCATATCTCTTATGACGCGCTTCAGTCTCTTGCCGCATTTCCCGGGGAATAACCGCTTCCGCGGACATATCCCCTGAAGGCAGGATCAATCCTGGCCGCTCTCGGCCTCCAGCTCCTCCTGCTCTTCCAGCAGTTCTTCCCACTGCTTCATCAGCTCGTCGATCTTCTTCACGTAGCCTTCACGCTCCGCGGCCATGGCGGCGCTTTTCTCCGGGTCCAGATGGTTCTCCGGGATGGAGATCTGCTTGTCCAGCACGCCCAGCATGGCGTCCTGCTCCCGGATCCACAGCTCCACCTTGGGGATCAGCTCCTCCAGCTCCGCCGGGCTGTGGCGGCGCTGTCTCTTCTTCGCCGCTTTGCCCGCGTCCTTGCCGGCGTTCTGCCCGCTGCCACCGTTTCCGTTGCCGGTTCCGGCGCTGTCCGCAGTCTCAGCCTTCACGCTGCCCGCACCGGTGTCTGCGGCTTTCCCGCTGCCGGAGCCGCCGCTCTTTCCGCCTGCCGCCGTCCCCCCGGGAATCTCCTCCCCGGTGGGCAGCTCGCCTGCGGCCTGGCGGCGCTGCTTCTCCTGCTGGTAGAAGGCGTAGTCGCCTTTATAGTCCTGGACCGTACCGTGGTCGATCTCCCAGATGCGGTCCGTGATCTCGTTGATGAAGTAACGGTCATGGCTCACCAGGAGCACCGTGCCGTCGAAGCTCTCCAGGGCCGCCTCCACCGTCTCCTGGGCCAGGATGTCCAGATGGTTGGTGGGCTCGTCAAGCACCAGCAGATTGGCGCCGTCCAGCACCAGTTTCAGCAGCACCAGCCGGGCCTTCTGGCCGCCGGACAGGGTGCCGATGGTCTTGAACACGTCGTCTCCCCGGAAGAGCATGCCGCCCAGCAGGGACCGGGTCTGCTCGTCGGTGAGACCGTACTCCGTGAGGAAGTTGTCCATCAGGGTCTGGTTGGGGTCCAGCCGCTCGTAGCTCTGGGAGAAGTAGCCGATCTTCACCCGGTTGCCCACCTTGGTCTCGCCGCCCAGTGCGGGGATCTCACCCAGGATGGTCCGCAGCAGGGTGGTCTTGCCGCTGCCGTTGGGACCGATGAGACCCACTTTGTCCCCTTTCAGCAGCTCCAGATTCACGTCGGACACCAGCTTACGCTCCCCGTAGCCGGCGGAGAGATGCTCCAGCCGCAGCACCTTCTCGGCGCTTTCCGGTGCGGGAGGCAGCTCCAGACGGAAGGTCTCCTGCTCCACCGGGGCGTCCAGCCGCTCCAAACGGTCCAGACGGGACTGGCGTCCCCGTGCCATCTTGCTCTTGATGCCGGCCTTGAACCGGCGGATATAGGCCTCCTCCTGGGCGATGAAGTCCTGCTGCGCCTCATAGGCGTTCTTCTCAGTCTTGTACAGAATCTCCTTCTGCTCCAGGTACCGGGAGTAATTTCCCGGGAAATTACGGATCCGGCCGCCCTCCATCTCCAGGATGCGGGTGGCGATATGATCCAGGAACGCGCGGTCATGGGATACCACCAGCATGCCGCCCTTGAAGGCGTTGAGATAGCCTTCCAGCCATTCCATCATCCGGATGTCCAGATGGTTGGTGGGCTCGTCCAGAATCAGGAAATCCGGCGTGCTCACCAGGGCCGCCGCCAGCATCAGACGGGTCTTCTGCCCGCCGCTGAGCTTCGCGGCGTTGTCCTGCCACATGGCTTCCGGGAAATCCAGACCGAAGAGGACCATCTTCAGCTTGCTCTCGTAATTGTACCCGTCCAGGTACTCATACCGCTGGGTCACCCGGGCGTACCGCTGGAGCAGCTCCGGGTCGCCCCCGGCCACCTGGTGCTCCAGGGTGGCCAGTTTCTCCCGCAGCTCGATGATCTCCGGATTGGCCCGCATCATGAAGTCCCAGACGCTCTCGTCCCGGATGCTGTCGAACCCCTGCTCCACGTAGCCGATCTTCAGTCCCGGCTCGAAACTGATGGTGCCGTGGTCCACGAAATCCGGCTGCAGCAGGCACCGCAGCAGCGTGGATTTGCCGCTGCCGTTGACGCCCACCAGGCCGATTTTCTCCCCTTTGTCAATCATAAAAGAGACATCCCGGAAGATCTCCCGGATGCCGAACGCTTTTTCCGCTTTTTCTACTACTACCTGCATAATATCCCCTTACAGGAAAAAGCAGGGGCGGCCGGACCGCCCGCTGCAGCTTCCATTTCTTGTTTCTTTTCTCTGTTTCCGCTTTGTTTCCAAGCATCCCCACACGGTCCGCGCCCTATTGCGTCAGATTCTCCGTGCGGGATTGTTTCCCGGCTGCCCGTCTCAGGACTGGTAGCCTCTGGGATGCTTCTGATGCCATTTCCAGGCGGAGGCGATGACCTCCTCGGTGCTGCTGTGCTGAGGCTTCCAGCCCAGTTCCTCGCGGATTTTCTCCGAGGATGCGATGAGCACCGCCGGATCGCCGGCGCGCCGCGCCTCCTCCACTACGGTGAAGTCCTTCTCCGTGACTTTCTTCGCGGTGTCGATGATCTCCCGCACGCTGAAGCCCTTCTCGGACCCCAGGTTGAACACCCGGCTCCCCCCGCCTGCCAGCAGATAGTCCAGTGCCAGCACATGGGCGGTGGCCAG
>CALAZX010000102.1 GCA_937926555.1 uncultured Negativicutes bacterium
CGGCGTTCATGGTGAAACGGCCGCCGAAGCCTACGTTGATAGCGGAACGGTCAGCGCCCACAATCTTGCCGCCGCCGATTTCCATGTTGCCGTCCATAGCCCATACTGCATCGTAGGGTTTGCCTGTGTTGTCCACGTCAACCAGACCTTTGATGATCATGTTGGCGGTGCCGGAGTTGCCGTCAGACAGCAGCGCTTCATAAGCGTGGTTGTCTTCCAGGCGGATTTTCACGGCGTTCTCGGCTTTCAGGTCGTTGTTTATGGTCAGTTTCGCATGGCCTTTGCCGCTTTTGAACTCGCCGGCTCCTTTGGTACCCTGGACGGTGATACCGTGTGCGCCCCAGTTGTCAGTGGAGATGCTGATGCCTGCGGGATTGTCGATAGTCAGGTCGCCGCTGATCACGTAGATGCCGGTGGAGCTGTTCTTCACGTCGGTAGCTGCGGTGCGGAGGGTCAGTTTGTGACCGTTCATGTTGATGGAGCCCACTCTGTCGCCATTCCACATGATCGGGGCAACTTCGTTCATCTCGGTTACGAACAGGTTGCCCGGTTTGTTGTTGTCCCAATGGGTTTTGCCGCCGTTCATGGCGCGCAGGGTCACATCGCTGTTGAAATTGTAGTGTGCATTGCCGTCGTAGAAGTCGGTTTTGCCCCATTCGTCACGTACGGCCTGGCCGTAGTATACGTTCTCCACAATCTGGAGACCGGTGTCCAGGACACCTTCGGGATTTACCTGAGGACCGCCCTCAGCGGCGTATGCGCCGGTGAAAGAACCGCCGGCCAGCAGTGCGGTCATTACAGCAGCTGCCAGAGTTTTGCGTTTGCTTCCGAAACGCTCGAGATAATTAGATAACATTACAAAAAACACTCCTTTTACTTCATCCTTAAACCGTAATTTTCCAGTTGCAAGTCAATTCCAACCTAAAACCTTCCGGCCCCCTTCCCTCAAAAGTTTTTGAGAAATATAAAAGAGCATATCGACCGGCGTGTATACGCCGATAGATATGCCCATGACTTGTGAGTATATCAGACCTTGCAAGAAACAGGTGGCACTCCGACTTGGTTCCTCGCACACCAGCACCTCTGAGAAAGGACTGCAGCTGTTGTACTCCCCTTACGGTTGCAAGACAGTTCCGGAATCGCACCGGATTTCCCACACACAGTAAAACTTCTGTTTCCGTTTTAAATTGAATTCGATATGCAATCTTTTCCTAATAAGTTATCACAGTCTTTAGCAGTTGTCAAGACAAATTCCTATTAATTCTGAATTCCCATCTGCAAAATGTTTTGTGATATAGGATTCCCTTAGATGGCTCAACCATGCGGCTTACTTGAAACAAGGCAATAAAAAAGCCACCGGCTGTTCTGCCGATGGCTTGATAGTTTCTGGACTTTTTTCTCTTTTTTGCGTGCATTATTATTATTTTGCGCAGGATCAGAACTTGTACTCCAGTTTCCCCACTTTCTCCTCCAGCTCCTTGTCCAGGGGGTTGAGGTCCTTGCAGCCGTACATGGCGAAGAAGGACTTGGTGGGCGTGGCGGTCAGGTTCAGGTTGAAGCTGAAGGGATATTTTTCCAGCATGGCGCCGCTGGCTCCGAAGGTCAGCATGATGGACCGGTCGGTGACCAGGGTCTCGCTGCGGTAGCTGAACAGATGCACATAGGGGTCCATCTTCTTCTGCAGCTCCTTGTCGGTGAGCAGTTTATGGAGCCCGTCGGAGATCTGGGCCTGGGTCAGCTGGGGGAAGGCCAGCAGGTTCTCAAACAGCGGCTCCCGCGGATACTCCACTTCGCCCAGCATCAGGAACTCCATGCCATGGGAGAAGTAGCGTTTCGCTTTCTCCTCGTCGGTCTCCTTGGAGAGGGCCTCCGCTTTCTTCACCAGGTCTCTGTACTCCTCCTGGGGTCCGGTGCGGTAGAGGGACAGCAGGTCATGCCGGGGCGTGGCGATTTTCAGCTCCGATACTTTGACATCGGGCCGCTTCTCCCCTCCCGGCAGTTTGCGGTAGAGGTCGGATTTCATCAGCAGCTCCCGGGAGGAGTCCCGCTGTTCCGGGAAAAAGGTGGCATAGCACCAGTTCTCCGGCAGCACCAGAGGTTCCTTCAGAGCCGCGGATGGCATGGCGAAAGGCTTGCCGCTTTTGTCCGGGGTGAAGAAACGCACGCCTTTGGCGAAGGCTGCCCGCTTCTTCAGGTTGGCGGCCAGCTCCTTGCGGTTCCCGTCCTCCAGCTCCTTCTTCAGTTTCTTGGCCTTGAACGGGGTGGCGTCCCCCACCTCTTTCCCCTGTGCCTTGGTGTCTGGCAGGGGGATGAAAGAGAACTGGCCGTAGAGGATGTCGTTTTTCGAGGTCAGGGCGATGCTCAGCTCCCGGGGCGGCCGGGTCTGCTTCATGTAGAAATCGTGGTCCCCCTTGTCCGTCAGTTTCAGGTAGACGAAGGGCATGCCCTTCTCCTTGCCGGTGGAGATGCCCACGGCGCTGTGGTCCACGATGTCCTGCTTGATGATCCGCAGGTTGGTGGGCCGTTTCAGCACGGCCTGGTCCCCGGTGAGGTCCAGGATCCGCTCGTCCGGGTTGTCCGGCTTGTAGCTGAAGATGTCCGGCTTGAAGACGGCATAGTCCATGTGGTTGGGATCCATCTGGTTCCGTTCCAGCAGCTGCAGCTCCTCCCGGTGCTTGAGGAAGATCTCCGTGGAGAATTTCTCCCCGGTGGCCTTCTCCACCTCCTCGGCGGTGAAGGCGAAGACACCGTTCATCACGGGCTGGTCCTCGGTTCCCCCATCCTCCACCAGGGCGTAGAAATCACTGCCGGGCATGTTCAGCAGCGGGTAGTCGGATTTCACCTTCACGGAGAAACCCATGTCCCTGTTGGTATGGGTGACGGTCTCCGCCGCCAGGGCGGAGGCTGCCATTCCTGCCGTCAGGAGCGCGCTGAGCAGGACAGCGGTGGCTTTTTTCTTCATATCGTTCCTCCTTCTATTCCAAGAGACCAGCTATGCCGGAGCACAGCTGGTCTGCGTCACGCCTCCGGAGGCCGGAGGCTTTATTCTTAGGTTGTCGGGCTCGGTCCATGTTGGGTGTGGGGGGCATGTCCCCTTCTTTGGGGCCGCCGGCGTTGGCGTCGTCGGGGTCTAGATGGGTTTC
>CALAZX010000103.1 GCA_937926555.1 uncultured Negativicutes bacterium
CCACAAAGCCGTGGCGGAGTCTGCGGCCATGCGGCTTCAGCACCATCCCATATCCCTACAAACAGAAAAGCAGTGGACCTCGTGGTCCACTGCTTTTTTCATGTCATATACGTTTCTCAGTTGAAATAGGTCACCAGGCCGTAGACCATGATGAAGCCCACCAGCACCGGCAGGATATACCGGAGGTAGAAGACCAGTTTCGGGGACATCTTCAGGCCCTCGCCAGTATTCACCTCGGCCAGGTAGTTCTTGAATCCCCATCCGTACCGGCTGGTGCAGAAGAGGATGCAGATGAAGGAGCCGAAGGGCAGGCAGAAGTTGCTCACCAGGAAGTCCTCCAGGTCCATGATGCAGTTACCCGCACGCAGGGGCTCGATATCCGCCCAGATGTTGAAGCCCAGGGCGCAGGGCACGGACAGCACCGCCAGCAGGGCTCCGTTGATGAGGGCCGCCTTGCTGCGTCTGGCGCCGAACAGGTCGATGGAATAGCTGATGATGTTCTCCAGCACGCCGATCATGGTGGACAGGGCCGCGAAGAACAGGAAGAGGAAGAACAGGCTTCCCCAGATCTGTCCCCCGGGCATGGCCATGAACACATGGGGCAGTGTCAGGAAGATCAGGCTGGGACCGGCGTCCGGATTGATGCCGTAGGCGAAGCAGGTGGGGAAGATAATCAGGCCGGAGGTGATGGCCACGAAGGTGTCCAGCACCGCCACGTAGACCGCCTCACCGGTGAGGCTCCGCTCCTTGGAGATATAGCTGCCGAAGATCTCCATGCCGCCCATACCGATGCTCAGGGTGAAGAACGCCTGGTTCATGGCCGCATAGATCACGTTGCCCAGGCCGGCCTTCTCCACGTTGTCCCAGTTCAGGCCCAGGTAGAAGTCAATGCCCGCGCCGGCTCCCGGCAGCATGGCGCTGCGGATGGCCAGCAGAACCATGATGCACAGCAGGGCGATCATCATGACCTTGGTGATCTTCTCCACACCCCGCTGCAGGCCGATGCTGCAGATGACGGAGGTGATGGCCATGACGATCAGCATGGCCCCCACCATAATTTCCGGGGACGCCATCATGTTGGTGAAGGTGTCCTTGATCAGCTGGGAGCTCTCCACGGCGAACTTCCCTGTGGCCATCTGATAAAAATAATAGAGAATCCAGCCGGACACGACGGAATAGAACATCACCAGCAGATAGTTGCCCGCCATGGACGTGTAGCCGATCCAGTGCCACTTGTGGCCCGGTTTCTCCAGCATGCGGTATGCCGGAAGGATACTCTTCCGGCTGGCACGGCCCACCGCATATTCCATGGTCAGAATGGGTATCCCCAGCATCAGCAGGAACACCACGTACAGGAGGACGAAAAATCCTCCGCCAAACTGTCCGGTCATGTAGGGGAAACGCCACACGTTCCCCAGTCCGATCGCGCATCCTGCCGACAGGAGGATAAACCCCAGCCGGGATGCCAGATTCTCTCGTTTTTCCATTTTTCTCCACGCTACCTTTCTACCGTGATAACTTCTCTTTTTCTGCTTCTACTTTAATCCTTTAGCAGTTGTTATCATGTAGATTATAGCACAGGGAATTTTTTCTGTATATTCGATTTTTCCCTTAAGGGAAGATCACTTCTCCACGCTGTAGGGCCAGCTGTTGATGCCGCCGAAATCGTAGACATTCTTATAGCCCATCTCCGCCAGTTTCCGGGCGGCGATACCGCTGCGGTGGCCGCTGCGGCAGTACACCAGCAAGGTGGCCCCGGGGTCCGGCAGCTTGGCCGGACGGCTGTCGCCGATGGACTCCACGGGGAGCAGCATGGCTCCCGGCACATGGCCGTCCTTGAATTCCGCCTCGGTGCGGACATCCACAATGGTGACTTTCTTCGTGTCCATCATCTGTTTCGCCTGCTCCGCTGTGATCTTGTGGTAGCCCTCGGGCTCGGCTCCGCCGCTTTTCCCGCAGCCTCCCACGATGCCTACCACCAGCAGTACCAGCAGTGCCAGAAATCCGGCTTTCTTCAGTATCTCCATTTCCGTCGCTCCTTTGCGTCTCAGATTATTTCCCTTCCTGGGTCTGACGGATGATGCTCCGCATCATCTCGGGGCTCAGCATGCCGCTGACATAGCCGTACACACGGCCCGCCCGGTTGATCATGAAGGTTGTGGGGAAGGCCTGGATGCCGTACTCGCTGAACAGCTTGCCCTCCGTATCCATCAGCACCGGATAGGTGTAGCCGTGCTCCTTCAGGAAGGCGGTCACGCCGGCCACGTTCTTCTCGCTGCCGATGCCGGGGCCTGCCACGGCCAGGACGATGACAGCGTCTTTGCCCTCACGGGGAGAGGTCTCGTACAGTTTCTGGATGTCGGGCATCTCCGCGCGGCAGGGCGGGCACCAGGTGGCCCAGAAGTTCAGGAACACCGTCTTGCCCCGGTAGTCGGAGAGCCGGTGCACGTTGCCGTACTGGTCTTTCAGCTCGAAATCGGCGGCCACCGGCAGCTGTCTGCCGTCGGCGGTGGTGGTGCCGTCATTGCCGCTTTCCGCAGAAGCGGCCTCGGCGGTGGCTCCGCCGGAGCTCTTGGCTGCGTTGGCTTCTTTCGCGGCGTCACCGGTCGCGGCGTCCTTGCCGTCCTTGACGCCGTTCTTGGCTGCCGCGGCTTTCTGCGCGGACTGGATGTCAGCCACCATGTCCTTCTCGCCGTACTGGCCGGCCACAGCGGACTGGGTGCCGTCCACCATGTAGTTGGAGACATCGTTCATCCGGCCGGTGAAGAGCATCAGGCCGATGAGGATCATCAGCACACCGCCGGCTTTCACGGTGTATTTCACCACGTTCATGTTCTTCCTGAACAGATCAAGCAGGGTGGTGGTGAAGAAGCCCACTGCCAGGAAAGGCAGGACGAAGCCCAGGGTGTAGATGCCGATCAGGAGCATCCCCTTGGTGGGAGAGGAAGCCGCCAGGATCAGCACGCTGCTCAGCATGGGTCCCACGCAGGGGGTCCAGGCGAAGCTGAAGGTGAAGCCCAGCAGCAGCGCCGTCAGGGGCGACATGGCCAGGGAGCCCAGTTTCCAGGGCAGCCGTTTCTCCTGCTCCAGGAAGCCGGACTTGCCGAAGAAGCCCAGCTGGTAGAAGCCGAAGAGGATGATCAGCACGCCGCCGGCCCGCACGAACATGGTCTGGTGTCCCTGGAAGAACTTGCCCAGGGCGGACACGCCCATGCCCAGGAGCACGAAGGCGAAACTGATGCCGATGACGAAAGCCACCGTGTTGGTCAGCACCTTGCGCCGGTCATAAACCATCCGGCCGTCCTCCAGCCTCTGGGCCGTGCCACCGGACAGATAGCCGATGTACAGGGGCAGCAGAGGCAGCACGCAGGGTGAGAAAAAGCTCAGCAGTCCCTGGAAGAACACAGTGACCGCAGGCACACTTACATTCAGATCGAATCCCATAGTTATATCCTACCTTTTCTATATATTTTGATAGTCCTATATTACCGTCACCCCGCCTGTTTTGGCAACTGAACTTTTCGTGAACTGGCCGGCGGTGATACAGAAAATCCCCGGTAAAGCGTACTGCTCCCGGGGGATGTGTCATTTCAGCTCATCCAGCATCTGCTGGGGGTTGTCGGCGGCTTTCACTTTGCCGAAGACCTTCTCGATGACGCCGTTCTCGTCGATGAGATACGTGGTGCGAACCACGCCCATGGTCTTCTTGCCGTACATGTTCTTCTCCTGCCATACGTCATAGGCCTTGATGGCCTCCAGCTCCGTGTCGGAGATCAGGGTGAAGGACAGGTCGTACTTCTCCTGGAACTTTTTGTGGGACGCCACGCTGTCCTTGCTCACGCCCAGGACCACGGCGCCTTTCTCCAGGAAATGGGGATACAGCCCGGCGAAACCGCAGGCCTGCTTGGTGCAGCCCGGGGTGTTGTCCCTGGGATAGAAATAGAGGATCACTTTCTTGCCTTTGAACGAACTCAAGGTCACCTGGTTGCCGTCCTGGTCGGGCAGCGTGAAATCTGGTGCCTTCATGCCTGCTTCCAACATATCGAATACCTCCTTGTTATCTCTTTCATCCGCCTTCCGGCATGCCATGACGCCGGGGACGGAAAATCCTTATCCATATTATACCATAAAACGGGGGTATAGAAAAACCCGGACCTTCCAGCAGGGAAAGTCCGGGTCCTGATTGATTTCTGCAGATGCGTCTCTATGCTGTTCTACGCCGTCACACTTCCCGACGTTTGATGATCAGCAGCACCACCATCAGGGCGGCGAAGCCGAAGACCAGGGAGATGGGGGCGCTCTTGGTGAAGCCCGCCACGATGTAGGTCAGGAAGGATACGAAAGCCACGGTCAGCGCGTAGGGCAGCTGGGTGGTCACATGGTTGATGTGCAGACACTGGGCCCCCGCCGAGGACATGATTGTCGTATCGGAGATGGGAGAGCAGTGGTCGCCGCATACGGCGCCCGCCATGCAGGCGGATATGGAGATGATCAT
>CALAZX010000104.1 GCA_937926555.1 uncultured Negativicutes bacterium
CGGACAGAAAGCAGGAGCGGCATACCAACCCTTTGCACGTAAGGTTATTGGTACGCCGCCCCTGCTTTTTTATGTTTCTTTACATTAGGGTCGATTCATGTCAGGCCCATACGGGAGCCGGACAACAGGCTTCTTGCCGTGGGATGTCTCTTACATGATTCCCAGGAACTTCCAGTAGGTGTTGGCGAATACCAGCAGCAGCAGGTAGCCGATGATGGTGATAGGAATGCCGACTTTCATGCAGTCCTTCGCAGTGAAGGTCTCCGTAGCGAACGCCAGGATGCCCTGCGGGGAGTTTACCGGCAGGATGAAGCCGAAGCTTACTACAAACTGCAGCAGCATGGTGATATCGATGATGTTCAGACCATGGATATTCAGGCTCTTCAGTACGGCGATCATGATCGGGATCATGGAAGAAGCCACTGCCGTAGCGGAAGCGAATCCCAGATGGACAACGATCAGGAACAGTGCCAGGATGGCGAATACCGCGAATACGCCCATGCTTGCCAGGCCGAAACCTTTGACCAGCTGTACAGCCAGCCACATAGCGGCTTTGGTCTTCAGCAGTGCGGAACCCAGGCTGATGCCTACGCCGAACAGTACCAGGGTGCCCCAGGATACTTTGGACTCGGCTTCTTTCCAGGTCATAATGCTGATACCCGGCAGGAACATCAGGGTGATGGCGATAACCGTGGAGGTCGCCGTGTTGATAGGATGGATGACTTTCTCAGTTACCCAGAAGAATAACAGCAGGCAGGAGATGATGAGCAGTTTCTTCTCGCCGGATTTCATGGGTCCCAGTTCTTCCATCGCCTGTTTCACCGTGGCGTCGCCGCCCACAACCTCGTCCATTTCGGGAGGCAGGACTTTCAGTACCACGAAGTACAGGATGATGGACATCAGCAGCGCGTAAGGAGCTGCCGCGATGAACCAGTGCAGCCAGGTGATGGTACCGCCCAGCTCTTTCTCGATGAAGCCCAGAGCTACCATGTTCTGGGCAGCGGCGGTCTTGATACCGATGTTCCAGATGCTGGCTGCGTGAACGGTGACTACCATCAGCAGTGCTGCGAAACGGCTCTTATAGGACAGTCCGAATGCCGAGATGATGCCGAGCACGATAGGAACCAGGCAGCCTACACGGGCCGTGGTGCTGGGAACGAAGAACGCCAGGACGAAGCCTACAAGAATCATGCCGGCTACGATCCGGTTGGTCTTTGAACCCACTTTGGACAGGATGGTCAGTGCGATACGGCGGTCAAGCCCCGTGTTCATCATGGCTGCTGCCAGGAACAGGGCCGCGCCTACCAGGATGGTGCCGCCGCCGCTCAGTCCGCTGAATGTCATGGACATGGCCGCGCCGAAACCGATGACTTTGCCTGCAGCGGCTCCCGCTTTGTCAAGTGCGGGCGCCGTGCCCAGCAGCAACAGCATCAAGGATGCGATGACTGTGGCGCTGACAGGATAGGTGACAGCTTCCGTGATCCATGTCACAACCGCGAAGAGCAGTACTGCCAGCATGCGGTGACCGGCTACGGAAAGTCCGGCCGGTGTGGGCAGTGCCAGGACTGCCAGAAGAATGATGGTGGCGAAGATCATACCGTATTTCTTGGCAAATGATTTCTCAGGAACAGCCGCGACTTGCTTTGTTTCTTGCTGTGTCATTGTGAATCCCCTCCTTACGTAATGGGTTATTCCGGTCCTCCGGTAACTCATCCCGCCGTTTGCCGTCAGGGGATATGGGGGACCTGCTGCAGAAAGGGCGTGCATCCCTTTTTTATCGTCTGCAGACTTCTCTCTGACTTTATATTACTGAAATGATATGAAATAAAAAACTGATTTCCGCCGAACGGTCCAAAAGAGGGACCGAACGGTAGAAATCAGTGTTGTACTGGTCGAACTTTTCTGTTTTGTCCTGTTTTTCCGGAATTCTGTCCGGTACCGGATGCCGCCTGCCGCGGAATCCGGTCTGATGCGGGCTGCGAGTTGCGGGATGCGATATCCCGCAGAATCCTGTCTTCCGGAATGCTATCTCGCGTCGAAGGGACGGTACAGCGCCATCACCGCCCGGGCCACATGATAGCCGTCCAGGGAGGCGCTCATGATGCCGCCGGCGTAGCCGCAGCCCTCGCCGCAGGGGTAGAGTCCCTTGTGGCTCAGGGACTGGAAGTCCCGTCCCCGCAGGATCCGCACCGGCGCGGAGGTTCTCGTCTCCACGCCGGTGAGCATGCCGGAATTGCCGGCGAAACCGGACACACGGCGGTCGAAATATGCCAGGGCCTGACCCAGTGTGCCGGACACGTAGTCAGGCAGCACGGTCTTCAGGTCACAGGCCTTCACCCCGGGCAGATAGGAGGGCATGGCCTCCAGGGGCCGGATGATCTCCGGCGCGCTGCCGCTGAGGAAGCTGGACACGCTCTGTGCCGGAGCCCGGTAGTCCCCGCCGCCGGCCCGGAAGGCCAGGGCCTCGTACTGCCGCTGGAACCGGACACCGTCCAGGGGGGCCGCGCCAAAATCTTCCGGCGTAACATTAACCACCAGGGCGCTGTTGGCCACGCCGGAGTCCCGGTGGTACAGGCTCATGCCGTTGACCACCAGATGCCCCGTCTCGGAGGCCGCGGCCACCACCTGGCCGCCGGGGCACATGCAGAAGGAATAGGCCGCCCGGCTCCGGTCCGGTGTGTGGTACACCAGGGCGTAATCCGCCGGGCCCAGCCGGGGATGTCCGGCGAAATCGCCGTACTGCGCCCGGTCGATCAGCTCCTGGGGATGCTCCACCCGGAGTCCGATAGCGAAGGCTTTCGCCTCCATGGCCACCTTGCGGGAGGCCAGCACCTCGTAGGTGTCCCGGGCGCTGTGGCCGCAGGCCAGCACCGCCACGGTGGCGGGCAGATAGCTGCCGTCGCCCAGCTCCAGGCCCTGCAGCTTCCCGTCCTCGAAACGGAAATCCGTCACCTGTGTCTCGCAGCGGATCTCGCCGCCCAGGCGGACGATCTCACGGGTGAGGCCGGCCACCATGGCCCGGAGCTTGTCCGTGCCCACATGGGGTTTGTGCTCCGTCAGGATCTCCTTGGGAGCTCCCGCGTCCACAAAGGACTGCAGGATATCCCCCATCACCGGGTCGTTCACCCGGGTGGTCAGCTTGCCATCGGAGAAAGTCCCCGCGCCGCCCATGCCGAACTGCACATTGGAGGCCGGGTTGAACTCGCCGGTCCGCCAGAACCGCTCCACGTCGCTGACTCTGCCGGCCAGGTCCTTGCCCCGCTCCAGCAGCAGCGGGCGGTAGCCGTAACGGGCCAGCTCCAGCGCCGCCACCAGACCGGCGGGACCGGCGCCGATGACAACGGGACGCTCCGTCAGCTCACCGCTGCCGTATACCGGCGCTTCCGGCTCCGCAGGGGTGAAGAGGGAGACGCCGTGGCGTCCGTCCATTTTCTTCCGCAGGGCGGGAGAGTCCTCCACCTCCGCCACCACATGGTAGAGGAGGCAGACATTCTGCTTGCGGCGGGCGTCCACCGCACGGTGCAGCACCTGCACGTCTTTCAGGGCGTTCTTCCGCAGCCCCAGTTTCTTCGCGGCGGCCTCCCGGAGGCTCTGCTCCTTCAGCAGGGAGATCCGTATGTCATTGATGCGTATTCTCATGATTCACTCTTTCCTGTATCCGTCCGGATTCCTCCGTCCGGGTCACTTCTCTTGCCGCCGGTCCGTCTTGCCTGTCCACAGCGGCGCTGCCGTCCGGACCGTCTCCCCCATTGAGGAGGGATCAGCCGCCACGGCGGTCAGAATCAGTCCGGCTGGCCGGTACCGGCGGTCTCCACCGGGATCTGCAGCTCCACGGTCTTGGTGGCCGATTTGATCTCATCAGGCAGATGGATATCCGCCCGCATGGTCTTGTCCTTGTTCAGCCTTCCCAGGTCCACCGGTTCCGTCTCCACCACGGTCAGGTGCTCCACCTGGCTCTTGGGTCCGGATACCAGGATCCGGGCGGGAACCACCTTGTAGGAACGCAGTTTGATGCCGGCGGGCATCCGTCCCTCCATGTTCACATGGATGGGTACCTCCTTGCTGGCCAGCTCATGCTCCAGCAGGGTCTCCACTCTGATCTCCGCGGGGGAGATGGTGATGTCGGGTATCTCCATGCCGTCCTTGCCCATAGCGAAAGGCCGCACCTTGTCGGCGAAATCGTCACTGCGGTTGTTCACATCCACCGGCGCCACGATCTTGTCGATCAGGTCCAGCCGTGTGGCCGCGCCCAGCACCTTCACCTCGGTGGGATAGACGGTCTGCTTCTCCACTTTCACGTCCTGGGCCGGCGTGCCCACCACTTTGGCGGTCACCGGCATGATCTTCTCCCGCTTCACGTCGATGAAGAGGTTCACCGTACGGGGGCTGACCTCCACCACATCGCCACGCAGGAAGCGGGCATTCACCAGCACCGTATGGGCGCCGACGGACAGATTGTTCAGGTCCAGATAGGCGTTGATGGCCTCCGGGTTCAGGTTGGCCAGGGTGCCACGGGGGCCCCGGACACGGACACTGACTTTCTCCGGCGCGTTGAACACCACCATGCCCTGGGTCAGGTTCTTCTGGCTCAGCGCCACGATATAATCCCGCTCGATGATGGGATTCTGCTCACTCATGACATACAGCCACATACAGCAGGCAAGAATGATGCAGACGATCCGCGGGATGACGTTGGTCTCTCCCTGGTTCTTGTTCATCTTATTCATCTTTCTTCCTCCGCAAACTCTTCACTCTGTCTTTCACCATCTGGGTCAGACTCACGGTCTTGGGCACAATCACCGCCGCGCGCAGCATGTCACGCACGTCGTCGGCCTGCAGGTAGCGGTAGATCTCGCCGTTTCTCGTGATGGACATGGAGCCCGTCTCCTCGCTGACAACCAGCACCAGCGCGTCGGACTGCTCGGAGATGCCGATAGCCGCGCGGTGGCGGGTGCCCAGCTCCTGGCTCAGGTTGCGGGAATCCGTCAAGGGCAGCAGGCAGGAGGCGGCCACAATACGGTTGCCGCGGATGATCACGGCGCCGTCATGCAGCGGCGTGTCCTTCTCGAAGATATTCAGCAGCAGGCTGTCGCTGACCAGGCCGTCGATCTTGACGCCGGTCTCGATGCGCTCCTCCAGGCCTACCTGCCGTTCGAAGACGATCAGCGCGCCCACTTTCCGCTGTGCCATGATGACAGCCGCGCTGGTGGCGGCCTCGATCATGTCCTGGATCTCCTGCTCGTCCACCTCGCCGATCTTCCGGAAGATACGTCCCCGGCCGATCTGCTCCAATGCCCGGCGCAGCTCCGGCTGGAATACCACCGGCAGCGCCACCATCACCATGGTCATGGCTTTCTCCAGGATCCAGTTGATCACATGGAGGTTGAGCCATTTGCTGATGAGCATCAGCGAGACAAGCACAAGCAAACCTTTCACCAGAGCCGCCGCCCGGGTGTTTTTCAGCATCAGGTAGATGCGGTATAGGAAATAGGCCACAAGGCCTGTATCGATCACGTCAAGGATTCCGATTGTACGGACCAGTCCCTGAATCTGTTCCGGCACACTGATCACCTTCTCTTTCTGTCAGATTAGACTATTACACCTATTGTACTATTATATCAAAAAGGCGGCCCCTTTTCCATAAAAAACGGCCGCAAAGCCAATGTCTTTGCCAAAGAGGGCATATCTTGCTAAAATGGAGGAAAGACAAGCGTCACACGATACAGAAAAGGAGGGAAGGGCGTCTCCTGCGAGAGCGGATTTCCGCGGCCCGTTTCCATGAAAAAGAAGAGAGGTTTCCCCTGGTTCAGGATCATCCTCCTGACCATCCTGATTTTCCTGCTCTACTCCGTCTGGGTGCTGTTCACCGGCCTCCCCCAGCCCCAAGGGCCCGTCGCCGGCACTGATCACCCGAGGCCGCGCCGGTCCGCCGGGAATAGCGGCGGGCAGGTGAAGGACGGCGGCCAGAGCCTCACCGCCAGCATCAGAGAGAAAGGCGGCAGCCTGCTCCAGGGTCTGGGCGGCGGACGGAATGACAGCGGCTCCGGCAACGAGGCGGACAACGGCGTCTCCGGAAAAAAAGGGAAGGACAACGCCTTCACCGCCAGCGTCAGCTCCGGACTGGATAATTCCGCCAGGAAGAAGGAGGAGCTGAAAGAGGACGTCAAGGAGACGGCCACTCCCTGGCTGGAGAAAATCGCCACCATCATGCACATCGACCAGATCATCGCGGAGAAACGGCGGCAGCCGGGCTGGGTGCCTCTGAAGGACATCCCCGCCCATACCCGCCAGGCCCTGCTGGCCATCGAGGACCATGATTTCTACCATCACGGGGCCATCGACATCACCGGCATCTTCCGTGCCGGACTGGCCAACCTCCAGGCCGGCGAGGTGGTCCAGGGCGGCAGCACCCTGACCCAGCAAATGGTGAAGAACACCTTCCTGAACAGGGAGCAGACCTACTCCCGCAAGCTCCAGGAGGCGGTTATCTCCTTCCTCATGGAACGGAAATACACCAAGGACGACATCCTGGAGATCTACTTCAACACCACCTACCGGGGCAACGGCTGCTACTGCATCCGTGACGCCTCCGAGGGCTACTTCGGCAAACCGCCCTCCCGGCTGAACCTGGGAGAGAGCCTGCTGCTGGCATCCCTGCCCTATGCCCCCACCGCGCTGAATCCCTACGAGAATCCCTTCGGCTGCAGCCGGCGGATGCTCCTGGTGCTGCAGAAAATGCAGGAGTACGGCTATGTAGGAAACGTGGAGGCGGAACAGACACGGAAAGCCGGCGTACGGCTGAAAAACGGCGCCTACATCTCCCTGGAGAACCCGGTGGAGAACAAACAGTAGCCCGGCAGGAACGGGCATCCGGATAGCAGCAGTGCGCGATATGATCCGCAATCTTCTGCGGCGCCCCCTATCCCCGGACAGACAGAAAAACCTCCCCGGAGGAGCTGCGTGACAGCACTGTGTCACACGGTTCTCCGGGGAGGTTCTTTTTTTATCGGATGGACCACTCTCACATGGCCATGGCTCCGGACCGGGGGATGGTCCGGAACCGCTCATATCCAGTTCAGATTCAATACAGACGCAGGTCTTTCAGCCCGCAGGTCAGCCGGCCGCGCATTCCGCATTGCGGGACTGTCCACCATCAATGATGGAACAGGCGCAGATGGGTGAAGGCGATGGCCATGCCGTACTTGTCGGCGGTCTCGATGACATTGTCGTCACGGATGGAGCCGCCGGCCTCAGCCACGTATTCCACGCCGCTGCGGTGGGCACGCTCGATATTGTCGCCGAAGGGGAAGAAGGCATCGCTGCCCAGAGCCACGCCGGTGAGCTTGGCGGCCCAGGCTTTCTTCTCCTCACGGGTCAGCGGTTCCGGCTTCTCCGTGAAGAACTGCTGCCATACGCCGTCAGCCAGCACATCCTCGTAGTCGTCGGAGATGTACACGTCGATGGTGTTGTCCCGGTCCGGACGGCGGATGTCGGCCTTGAAGGGCAGTGCCAGCACTTTCGGGTTCTGACGCTGCCACCAGATGTCCGCCTTGCTGCCGGCCAGACGGGTGCAGTGGATGCGGGACTGCTGTCCGGCGCCCACGCCGATGGTCTTGCCGTCTTTCACGTAGCAGACGGAGTTGGACTGGGTGTATTTCAGGGTGATGAGGGCGATGATCAGGTCCCGGGCGGCGGCTTCGGGGATGTCCTTGTTCTTGGTGGGACGGTCCTCGAACAGCGCCTCGGTGATCTTGGCGTTGTTGCGGGTCTGCTCGAAGGTCACGCCGAAGACCTCTTTCGTCTCCTGCTCGGCGGGCACGTAGTCCGGGTCGATCTCCAGCACCAGGTAGGAGCCCTTCCGTTTGCTCTTCAGGATCTCCAGGGCTTCCGGGGTGTATCCGGGAGCGATGATGCCGTCGGTGACCTCGCGCTTCAGCAGGGTGGCGGTCTCCACGTCGCAGGTGTCGGACAGGGCCACGAAGTCCCCGTAGGAGGACATGCGGTCCGCGCCTCTGGCTGCCGCGTAGGCGGATGCCAGCGGGGACAGCTCCAGGTCGTCCACGAAATAGATTTTCTTCAGGGTGTCGCTGAGCTCCGTGGCCACAGCCGCGCCGGCGGGGCTCACGTGTTTGAAGGATGCGGCGGCCGGCAGTCCGGTGGCCTCCTTCAGCTCCTTCACCAGCTGCCAGCTGTTGAGAGCGTCCAGCAGGTTGATATAGCCGGGGCGTCCGTTCAGCACTTTGAACGGCAGTTCTTTCCCCTCCGCCATGGATACCTTGGCGATTTTCTGATTCGGATTGCAGCCATACTTCAACGGCAGTTCGTTCATGATAGGTTCCTCCCCTTATGCACTCTTGATTTTCACAGTTTCAAGCCGGTAAATCCTGTTTTCTGCATAAAAAAAGACCGACTCCTCCTGTGCTTGCGCCCAGACGGTCGGCATTACCAGCCATGCTTCATGTGGTTATTCCACTTCCGTCAGTCACATGGCCTATACCGTGATTATACCTTGACCCGCCGCTTTTTGTCAAACCGCTTTCCCGGAAAAGAGGGAGAAGGGTTCCGGGAGAGTGACAGCCTTCCCGTTCCGTGCTAAAATTAATATATTGAAACATTGTAGAACCATGATCATCCACTCTCATCAATACACTATCATCAGGAAAGGAAGTCCTCTTATGACCTTATGCTATGTCTGCCCCCACCGCTGCGGCGTCGACCGCCCCGACAGCATCCATGATACCGACGGCATGTTCGGCTCCTGCCACTGCGGCACGCTGCCCATGGTCTCCCGCGCGGGGATCCATATGTGGGAAGAACCGGTGATCAGCGGCACGAAAGGAAGCGGCACCGTGTTCTTCACCGGCTGCAATCTCCACTGCTGCTTCTGCCAGAACTACGAGATCAGCTGCGAGGACCAGGGGAAAGAGATCACCGTGGCCCGGCTGAAAGAGATCTACCACGAGCTCATCGCCAAAGGCGTCCACAACATCAACCTGGTCACCCCCACCCACTTCACCAAGGCGGTCCTGGAAAGCCTGGACGAGCCC